>JAEEKC010000047.1 GCA_016282215.1 Lachnospiraceae bacterium | reverse complement strand
ATCGAGTGCTTCTCGCCGGATGTGGTGGATGTGAGCAGCGGTGTTGAGAACGATGACGGCATAGGCAAGAGCGAAGCGAAAATCCGGGCATTCGTTCAGGCGGTGAGAGTTAATCAATGAGACACGCCACAGAATATGTAAATATAAACCAATGAGCCACGCCGCAGGTGTCTTTCCGGAAAAACCTTCGGAGCGAAGATGCGTCAGGAGTTTTCCGGGAAGACACGGAGGCGGGGCGGAGTATATAGAGTATATATAAGAAATAGAAACAAGAAATATGTGAGAGGAAAGCAATGAGAACAATCTACCTGATCAAGTACTCCGAGATCGGAGTCAAAGGAAAAAACAGATACGTCTTTGAGGACGCCCTGGTGCGTCAGATCCAAAAGACGATGGACCGCGTGGAACCGGATACCTACGAGGTGCGCCGGACCCAGGGCCGCATTTTTATTGATGTGCCGGATGACCATATTCCGCCCTTTGACGGAGATGATGAGATCAAGGCCTTGCAGAAAGTCTTCGGTATTGCCGGCATCTGCCCGGTGGTATCGATAGAGGATACCGGCTTTGAGGACCTTGGCAAAGCAGTTGTTGCCTATATGCAGAGGACCTACGGCAATGAAAAGCATACCTTTAAGGTATTTGCCCGCCGTGCACGGAAAGATTATCCCATGGAATCGCCGGAGATCTGCGTGGAAGTCGGCGCGAAGATCATAGAAAGCTGCCCGAACCTGACGGTGGATGTGCATGATCCCGAGATTTCCGTGAACGTGGAGGTGCGGGAGCGCATTTTTATCTACTCAAAGATCATTCCCGGACTGGGCGGTATGCCCATCGGAACCGGCGGCAAAGCCATGCTGCTCTTATCCGGCGGCATCGATTCACCGGTGGCCGGCTACATGATCGCAAAGCGCGGCGTTTCCCTTGAGGCGGTTTATTTCCATGCGCCGCCATATACTTCAGAGCGCGCAAAACAGAAAGTTGTGGATCTGGCGAAAAAGATCAGTATCTACACGGGACCGATCAAATTGCATGTGATCAATTTTACGGATATCCAGCTGGCGATCTATGAAAAATGCCCGCACGACGAACTGACGATCATCATGCGCCGCTATATGATGCGGATCGCTGAGACCATTGCAAAACAGACGGACTGCCTGGGCCTTGTGACCGGCGAAAGCATCGGCCAGGTGGCATCCCAGACCATGAAGAGCCTGATGTGCACCAACGAAGTCTGCGACCTGCCGGTTTACAGGCCGCTGATCGCTTTTGACAAACAGGATATCGTGGAAGTATCAGAGAAGATCGACACCTTTGAAACTTCGATCCTTCCCTTCGAAGACTGCTGTACCATCTTTGTGGCAAAGCATCCCGTGACAAAGCCGAATGTGGAGGTTATCCGGAAGCACGAAAAGAACTTAAGCGATGTGATCGATGCGCTGTATGAGAAGGCACTGGCGGAAGACGAGATCATCGAAGTGGGATAAAACGCCGAAAAAAGGCAACAAAAAAACACCTGAGCGTTTCAAGTGTTCATGCAAGGTATTGAAATATTAGTTTCGAAGTATTTGTTTTTGTTACTGATCATTCAAAACCCGCACCCGCGCAGGATGCGGGCTTTGAAATATTTCAAGTTTGTTTCGGTCTGTACCGGTAAGCCGGCTTAAACCTCATAGTTCTTCAGAACGGCCAGTACGTCATCTACATTCTCTTCTGCGTGGATGTTCAGGTCGATGGGCTTGGACAGATCCAGAGAGAAGATACCCATGATGGATTTTGCATCAATGACATATCTGCCGGATACAAGATCGAAGTCATAATCAAATTTTGTAATATCGTTTACGAAAGATTTTACCTTGTCAATGGAATTCAGAGAAATTCTTACTGTTTTCATGTTTCTACCTCCTGTTCGTTAAATGCTTTTCAATACCTTCGCCTATAATACTACTTGCGGCAAGGGGAAAAGTCAATACGGAAAACTACCGAAAAATGGAGCTGTTTCAAATGAAAAGTGTGGCATTCCATAACCTTGGCTGTAAGGTCAATTCATACGAGATGGAAGTAATGCAGCAAAACTTCCAAAAAAGTGGTTACGTTATTGTGGATTTTGCACAAAAAGCGGACATTTATGTGATAAATACCTGTACTGTGACCAACATTGCAGACCGGAAAAGCAGGCAGATGATCCACCGTGCAAGGCAGTTATCACCTGACGCGCTGATCATTGCCGTGGGCTGCTATGTCCAGACCCATGCGCAGGAGATCCTGGAAGACGACAGTATCGACCTTGCCATCGGGAACAATAAAAAGCAGGATATAGTAGCCATCGTGGAGGAGTTTCTTTCCGCCCGGACTGCTGATGATGCCCAAAGCAGCAGCAAAAAGACGCTGGGCGGCAGCACCATCCCTGACCTGCGCCGCGGATCGGATTACGAGGAGATGCAATTAGAACAGACTGCAGAGCATACCAGAGTCTACATCAAGATCCAGGACGGCTGCAATCAGTTCTGCAGCTATTGCGCCATCCCCTTAGCCAGAGGCAGGGTGCGCTCCCGGAAAAAAGAGGCGATCCTGGCCGAGGCACAGCGGATGGCAGAGAAAGGCTACCGCGAGATCGTTCTGACCGGCATTCATATCAGTTCCTACGGGCTGGATTTTTCCGGGCTTTCTTATAATATGGATTTTGAAAACAGTGCCCTTCTGCTCGAACTGATCGAAGCGTTATCACAGATCGGCGGAATAGACAGGATCCGCTTGAGTTCTCTCGAGCCGCGGATCATTACGGATGCTTTTGCGAAAAGGCTTTCGCTGATCCCGAAAGTCTGCCCGCATTTTCATTTATCCCTGCAAAGCGGCTGCGACAGCGTGCTTGAGAGGATGAACCGCAGATATACCTGTGATGATTTCAGGGAAAGTGTCGGATATCTGAGGACTTATTTTGAAACCCCCGCCATTACCACGGATCTGATCGCCGGATTCCCGGGAGAGACGGAAGCTGAATTTGAAGAAACCCTGCGGTTTGTAGGTCAGATCGGTTTTTATGAAACCCATATCTTTCCCTATTCCAGAAGAAAGGGGACGGCAGCGGACCGGATGGACGGGCAGCTGACAGAGCGGGAGAAAAAGGAGCGGTGCGGAAGGCTGGAAGAACTGAACCTGGAAAAGTCCGCAGCATACAGGGCATTGTTCTTCGGAAAAAGCCTTCCTGTATTATTTGAAAGGACCAGAGTAATTGACGGCGTTACCTATGTGACAGGGCATACGACGAACTATATCGAAGTGGCAGTACCGATGCAGGAGTTGGCCAAAGCGGCGAGAGATTTTGCAAACAGTTCCGCAGCAGAAGGGAAGACACAGGAAAGCGGCAGTTTGTTAACAGAAAAAGGCCTGATTGTCGATTGCAGGCTTATAAAAGACATGGGAGACGGGTTGATCTGCGGCAAAATGGCTGAATAAAATTTTTTATGTAAACAAACAGATGTTCCTACCATATATAGTGTATGCGTTGGAGAGTGAGCACAGTTTCTTGTGAAATGGGCATAAAACCTGCGTTTTTGACAAGGCGTGAGTTAGAAACGCAAGCGATTTTTATGTTGACGGGCAACATAAAAACAGTTACAATCGTATTATGTCAACAATATACAGAATGGGGAAACGTTCTGTTATTTGAGTTTTAGGGTGGAAACTGTTTATGAAGCGCAGACGCAAGGGACTGAAAAAGAAAAACAGCAGGAATATCTTTCCGGTAGCCATGATCCTTGTTGTGATGCTGGCGATCGTCGGGATCCATTCCCGCAATCTCTGGCTGAAACAGTCAGACCTGAAGGCTGAGAGAGCGCAGCTTGAGCAGGAACTTGAGCAGGAACATCTAAGGACGGAGGAGCTGAAGGAACTGCGTAAGTATGTGCAGACGGATTCCTATGCGGAGGAGGTTGCACAGGACAAACTGGGACTTGTACATGAAGGCGAGATCGTCTTTGAGATAGAGCGGTAAAAAAGGGATCGCAGGCAGCGGTCCTTTTCTTATTGAAAAAAACCGCTTTTTTTAGTAAGATGTGAAGGATAGCTGGTAATCAAACTGAGGGGAAAATAATTGAAAATAATTAATCCAATATAAATATATAGGTAGTGTAAAGTCCGATATGAAAATACGGAGTCAAATAACTACTGATCAATTCGAGGTAATTAAAATGGGCGATTCTTATGTAGAACTGATGGTAAAAAGAAAAACAAATCTGACGGCACTGATCTTCCGGAATATCTTTATCGGCCTCGGAGCCATGTGCGTACTCCTGATGGTGATCGCCGGCGGGCTGCTGCCGGTCTTTTTGCTGGGAGCGGCGCTGATGTTCATCCTGGCTTACTTCTGTCAGCAGAGGATCTATATTGAATATGAGTATCTGTATCTGGACAAGACTTTTTCCGTAGACAAGATCACCAATAAGTCCAAGCGGAAAAAGATCGCGGAATACAGCCTCGAGAATATGGAGGTCTTAGCGCCTATCGGGTCCCATCATCTTGACAGCTATGACAACAGACCGGGAATGAAAGGGCTGGATTTTTCATCCAGACAGCCGGATGCAAACCTGTATATCATGATCGTCAAAAACGGCAGCACTCTTTATAAACTGATGATCGAATGCAATGATGACCTGTATAATCAGATCCGGCAGATCGCGCCGAGAAAAGTCTTCTCGGATTGACAGGAAAATTCTTTTATTTATGTGTGAAAAATTCTGTTGACAAGACAGATTGACTTTGCTATAGTCTTTTGCAATTACAAAAAATTTCAAGGGGTTCTTTTTTATCAGAAAAGGAGGTAATCATGGCAACGATCATCGGCGAAAAAATCACTTTTGACGACGTATTACTGGTTCCCGGCTACTCTCAGGTCATCCCCAATCAGGTAGATCTTTCCACCTATCTGACCAAGACCATCAAACTCAACATTCCCATGATGAGCGCAGGTATGGATACCGTAACAGAGCACCGCATGGCTATCGCCATGGCCAGACAGGGTGGAATCGGCATCATTCACAAAAACATGACAATCGAGCAGCAGGCAGGAGAAGTGGATCAGGTAAAACGTTCTGAGAACGGCGTTATTACGGATCCTTTTTCATTATCTCCGGAGCATACGCTCAGGGATGCGGATGAACTGATGGGAAAATTCAGAATCTCCGGCGTTCCGATCACAGAGGGAAAGAAACTGGTAGGTATCATCACCAACCGTGACCTGAAATTTGAAACCGATTTTTCGAAGAAGATCAAAGAATCCATGACCAGTGAGGGGCTGATCACAGCAAAAGAAGGGATCACCCTCGATGAAGCGAAACAGATCCTGGCAAAGGCCCGCAAGGAAAAACTCCCGATTGTTGATGATCAGTACAACCTCAAAGGACTCATTACCATTAAAGATATTGAAAAAGCCATTAAATATCCGTTGGCGGCTAAGGATGCCCAGGGACGACTTCTCTGCGGCGCCGGCGTCGGCATTACCGCCAATGTTCTTGAGCGCGTAGCAGCCCTCGTGGAATCCAAGGTGGACGTTGTGGTTCTCGATTCGGCACATGGCCATTCCGAAAACGTTCTGAAATGTCTTTCCATGATCAAGAAAGAGTTCCCGGATCTTCCGGTCATCGCAGGCAATGTTGCGACGGCAGAAGGTACGAAAGCGCTGATCGAAGCCGGCGCAGACGCAGTGAAGGTCGGCATCGGTCCCGGTTCCATCTGTACCACCCGCGTGGTTTCCGGTATCGGTGTTCCGCAGATCTCGGCGATCATGGATTCTTACGCAGTAGCGAAGGAATATGGTATTCCGATCATCGCTGACGGCGGCATCAAGTACTCCGGCGATATGACGAAAGCCTTGGCAGCGGGCGGCAATGTCTGCATGATGGGTTCCCTCTTCGCAGGCTGCGACGAGGCACCCGGTGAATTCGAACTTTTCCAGGGCAGAAAATACAAGGTATACCGTGGCATGGGTTCCATCGCAGCCATGGAAAACGGCAGCAAGGACCGT
>JAEEKC010000353.1 GCA_016282215.1 Lachnospiraceae bacterium | reverse complement strand
GCCCTGAAACTCAATCTGGAAGCGGTAGATTTTTCCTTTGATACGAAAAGCTTTACACCAAAGCAGCAAGATCAGCAAACCCAGGAAGATACCAAACATACAAAGGATGATAACGACACCGGGAAAGATGATAAACAGAATACGACGACGACGGAAACTCAGAAGGAGAAGGAACCGGCAGTAGAGAAGGAAACACCCAAGAGTCCCGAAACTCCGGGAACATCGGTAGCACCGGTGAAACAGGAGACGACCAAGGTAAAGGCAGAGGGAACGAAGATTTCCAATGCTGATCAGAAGGCGGAATATGTGGTGATCTCCAAAGCAGGGGAAACGCCTTCAGTATCCTACAAGCCGGCAGCAGACGCCAAAGATAAGACCATCAGGATCCCGGAATCCGTAACCGTGGACGGTGTAACCTATAAGGTTACCGCGATTGCGGACAATGCCTTCAAGGGCAATAAGACCGTACAGACCATCGTGGTCCCGGCAAGTGTTGCGGTGATCGGAAAGAATGCCTTCAGCGGCTGCAAGAACTTAAAATCCATCATCATCGGGAAAAACGTGAAACGGCTGGGCGCTAACCTGTTCAAAAACTGCAAAAAGCTGAAGACCATCAACGTAAAAACCGCAAAACTGACCCGGAAGAATGTGGACAAAAATGCATTTATGGGAGTCGGGAACAAGGTGACGGTGAAGGTACCGAAGAAGCTGAAGAAGGCATATATGAAGCTTTTCAGAAAGAAAAAACTGTCCAAAAAGGTGAAGATCAAATAAGAATTTCTAAGAAAACGCTTGCCAAGCAGAGTGCGCCGTGTTAAAATGATTAAGCTGTTTCTCAGAGAGAATCTGCATCGGACAGGGAATAAGCTGCTGAAATCGCAGGCAGACAAGTCGGTGCAGGAGAGAAAATAAAGAAATAAAAGGGGTGAAAATCATGAAACAAGGAATCCATCCTGAGTATTATCAGGCAACGGTGACCTGCAACTGCGGAAATACTTTCGTAACAGGTTCCACAAAGAAAGAGATTCACGTGGAAATCTGCTCCAAGTGCCATCCGTTCTACACAGGTCAGCAGAAGACAGCCAGAGCCGACGGACGTATTGATAAGTTCAATAAGAAATACGGTGTTGTTAGTAAATAGGTTTGTCATGCAAAGGGCTGAGATGTTTGTCTCAGCCCTTTTTCTTAATGCAAAAAGTTCTTGTGAGCGATCATATTAATAATACATTTAGGAAGTAAAAATGGGAAGAAGACGTAAGATTTGTTTCAGTGGTATCGGCGGCCAGGCGGTCCTCGAAGGCATTATGATGAAGAATCAGGATACCTGGGCGGTGGCGGTACGGAAAAATGATGGCAAGATCGCCGTGACAAAACAGGAGGATCATTCCGGTAAAAACTCCGTTTGGAAAAAAATCCCCTTTGTCAGGGGCGTTTTTCAGTTTGTGGACTCTCTCAGGCTGGGTATGAAGAGCCTGAATCTGTCGGCGGAGTATTTTGCTGAGGAAGAGGATGAGCCGACAGCGGCGGATAAGGTCGGAGAAAAACTCTTCGGCGATGGTGCTGAGAATGTGCTTTCCGTGGTGACCGTGTGCTTTTCTCTGGTCTTTGCCATTGCCCTGTTTATGGTATTGCCCTATTTCCTGGCCTCATTGCTTGCCAAGGTCATCGCCGATGACTCTCTGCTCGCATTGTTTGAGGGGCTGATCCGGCTCCTGATCTTTCTGATCTATATTATCGCCATCACGGCGGTAAAGGATATCCGGCGCGTTTATCAGTATCATGGTGCTGAGCACAAGTGCATCAACTGCATCGAGCACGGACGGATCCTGGATGTATCAAATGTCAGAAAAAGCAGCAGGTTTCATAAACGCTGCGGGACCAGTTTTCTGCTTTTTGTCATGATCATCAGTATTATCCTCTTTTTCTTTATTAAGGTGGATCAGGTATGGCTGCGGCTTGTGTTACGGCTGTTATTGATCCCGGTGATTGCAGGAATTTCTTATGAATTCATCCGGTTCGCCGGGAAGTCAGACAATGTTATCTCCAATCTTCTTTCTGCGCCGGGTCTCTGGCTGCAGCGGCTGACAACGAAGGAGCCGGATGATGAAATGATCGAAGTGGCGATCGCAGCGGTAGAGGCGGTCTTTGACTGGAAGGACTATTTGAAGAAGACCTTTGATTATGATGTGGACGCATATCTGGGCCTGAAAGAGTATGATCTGGATGATCCCGAAGAAGCGGATGGATCGGATGATATGGATGTTTCGGAAGAGATTGCGGCGATGGAAGCACAAGCACTTGTGGCTGAAGAAACCGAAGCGTCAGAAGACATTGATGAAGTGAATAATATCGACAGTGATTTAATAATGGATCCGGAAACGGCAGATACGGAGACGGATTTCGATTCAGATATGAAAGAGATTCGTTTTGCGGATGAAGGTCCGGAGGAAAACTGATGCGGGAACCGGGGGTACAGAGACAAGTGATTCAGACAAAGGCTTCCCCCTGGGGGCTTAAAAGCAGCAACATGAAATACGCAGAACTGTATGAATATGGAAAAAAGACGCTGGAAGATGCCGGCATACAGGAGGCGTCCATCGACGCACGGCTCCTCTTGGAGTTTGCAACGGGAGCGGACAGAACACTTCTTTATGCCCATCCGGAGACGGAAGTAGAAGAGCAAAAAAGGGCCGATTTTGAAAGTTTCCTTGCAAAAAGGGCGGGTAGGATGCCGCTTCAGCATATCACGAGGCGGCAATCTTTCATGGGACTTACCTTCCTGGTCAACGAAAATGTGCTGATCCCGAGACAGGATACGGAGATTTTGGTGGAGGAAGTCATGCGGGAACCCTTCGATGGCTGCCGGATTTTGGATATCTGCAGCGGCAGTGGCTGCATCCTTTTAAGCCTCCTTCGTTATTCAAATGATACAACCGGAGTGGGACTTGATATTTCCGAAAAAGCTGTGGAAATTGCAAAAGAAAATGCGAAGCTTTTGGAATTCGAAGAAGACCGCGTTTCGTTTTTGAAAAGTGACCTTTTGGAGAAAGCGGAAGGCATTTTTGATATCGTAGTAGCTAATCCGCCATATATAAAAACGGATGTCATCGAAACGCTGATGCCGGAAGTGCGGGATCACGAACCAATTCTGGCGCTGGATGGCGGAGAAGATGGCCTGTTATTTTATAAAAAGATAATCAAAGACCTGCCGCCTTATGTCAGGAAAGGTACCAGAATCTATTTTGAGATCGGATATGACCAGGGGCAGGAGGTCAAAGCGCTGATGGAAGAAGCAGGCATCAGCTGCGTAGAGATCATCAAGGACTATGCAGGGCTCGACCGGGTGGTTTTCGGGGAGTACTAGCGGAGCGATCATTTTAATAAGGGAATCTGCAGTCAGATAGTAAAGCGATTATATTATATTAGGAGAATAAAGATGTTTGATAAATTAGAAGCATTGCT
>JAEEKC010000352.1 GCA_016282215.1 Lachnospiraceae bacterium | reverse complement strand
CCGTTAACTTACTTTTTCTGCTCTTTGTAAAATGAGAAAGACGCCCCTTTTTCGGGACGTCTTTGTCTCTCAACGAAATGAATTTTACAACAACTCTTTCGGTCTGTCAACCATTATTTTAATTTTTTTACGAATGATCACCTTTGGCGTGGCTCGTCGTAATTTTACTCTCCGGATGCGCCGTAGTTCGAAAGTACTCTGGCGGACGGATCGTTGACGTTACAGCCTTCCCACTCTTTGTTCGGCATCCAGAAATCGGCAACCATCTCCGACTGCCCCGGATAATACTTTTCAAAGAGCTGACGGTACCAGAGCGATTCCTTTGTGAACGGTGTCGCATGGGTATACGCCTTTCGCTCTACTTCAAATTCCACATCCGTATAGAGGCTTTCCGCCTTTTCCATCAGATCGTCGCGCAGGGAATGGCCCACAGCGTCGGAGAAAGCCGCCTTCTCACGCATCAAAATCTCCTGCGGGATCAGGTCCATACCGTCAAAAGCATGGCGCAGCAGGTATTTGCCAAGGCCATAGGTATTCATCTTCTTGGCCGGATCGATGCCCATGACGTAGGATACGAAATCAAGGTCACCGAAGGGCACTCTGGCTTCCAATGAGTTGGCACTGATGCAGCGGTCTGCCCTGAGCACGTCATACATATGGATCTCACGGATTCTCTTTTCAGCCTCTTTCTGGCAGGCGTCAGCGTCGGGAGCAAAATCTGTGTATTTGTACCCGAAAAGCTCATCCGAGATCTCACCGGTCAGGATCACGCGGACAGAAGTGTTCTCCCGGATCCATTTGCAGAGCAGATACATACCGATGGACGCACGGACTGTAGTGATATCATAAGTACCGAGGGCTTTGACAACCGGTTCCACCGCCGCGATGACATCTTCTTTGGATATGATGACTTCATGATGGTTACTGCCGATAAACTCAGCAACCTTCTTTGCGTATTTTAAGTCAATGGCATCGATATCCATTCCGATCGCGAAGGTCTCAATGGGTTTCTTTAAGTACTTTGCTGCAATGCCGCAGACCAGCGAAGAATCCAGGCCGCCGGAAAGCAGGAAACCTACAGGCACGTCTGCATCCAGTCTTTTGAGCACGCCGGCAGTCAGCTTATCTTTGATGCCTGCGCAAATGGTCTCGATATCATCCGCGCCTTCAGAAAGTAAGCTGTTGCTAACTTTTTTAACAGGAAGCGTTGCGTCCCTGTAGCATACAAACTCACCATCTGCGTAGTAGTGTCCGGGCGGGAAGGGCCGGATCTTTTCACAGATTCCGACAAGCGGCGCCGGTTCCGAAGCAAATACGATGGCGCCCTTAGCATCATAGCCATAGTACAGAGGCCGGATCCCGATGGGATCTCTGGCTGCCACAAAGCTTTTCTTTTCTCCGTCCCATATGATGCAGGCAAATTCCGCATCCAAAAATGCAAACATGGAAACGCCAAGCAGTCTGTACAACGGAAGGATGATCTCGCAGTCGCTGCCGCTTTGAAAGGATTCACCAAGGGAGATGAGGTAATCCTTCAGATTGCGGAAACCGTAAAGCTCTCCGTTGCACACGACTGCATCTTCTCCCCCGACAAAGGGCTGCATACCGCTTTCATCCGGTCCCATGATGGATAAGCGGTTAAATCCCATCCACCCGCCGGAAACCTTCAGCGTCCTTCTCATATCCGGACCGCGGTTTGCCATCTTCTCCAGCATTTGGTCGATCTGCTGCTCGGTTAGTTGAATATCTGTATATGTCAGTATGGAACACATTCCCATCACCTCTTTCTGCAATATTTATACTATTTTACCTGCTTTGCTGCGTTAACAAGTCCCAGGAACAGCGGATGCGGCCGGTTCGGCCTCGACTTAAATTCCGGATGGAACTGTACGCCCACAAAGTAAGGATGATCTGCAAGTTCTACTGTCTCAACCAGTTGTCCGTCCGGCGAAAGCCCTGAGATCACAAGCCCTTTATCTGTCAGCACATCGCGATAATCATTATTGAACTCATATCTGTGTCTGTGCCTCTCTGCGATCTTTTGCGCACCGTAGCACTCTTCCATTTTTGTGCTCGCGGTGATCACGCAAGGGTAACTTCCCAGTCTCAGTGTTCCGCCTTTATTGATCTCATCCGACTGGCCCGGCATGAAATCAATGACTTTATGATTACAGTTTTCATCAAATTCGCCGGAGTTGGCATCTCTGATCCCGCCGATATGTCTTGCAAATTCGATCACTGCGATCTGCATTCCAAGGCATATGCCAAGGTACGGGATTTTGTCAGCACGTGCAAACTCTGCTGCACTGATCATGCCTTCTATTCCGCGATTTCCGAAACCGCCGGGGATCAGGATTCCGTCTGCATCTGCAAGTTCCTGTGCCACATCCTGCGTTTCGAGTTTTTCCGAATCCACCCATTTGATCTTCACGTTCACGCCCGCCCATGCTCCTGCATGATGAAGCGCTTCCACAACAGAAAGATAGGCGTCATGAAGCTGCACATATTTCCCGACCAGCGCGATGGTAACCGTTCCGCTCTGATTTTTTATCTTTTCCAGCATATGGTTCCATTCGGTCAGGTCGCATTCACCGGCCTCTAAATGCAGTCCGCGGAGTACAACCTTGGAAAGTCCTGCTTCCTCCAACATCACCGGTGCCTGATACAGATTCGGGAGCGTCCTGTTTTCAATAACGCAGTCCACAGGCACGTTGCAGAACAGGGAGATTTTTTCAAAAATGCCCTTTTCCAAAGGTCTGTCACAACGGAGCACGATGACATCGGGATGAATGCCCATACCCTGCAGTTCCTTCACGGAATGCTGTGTCGGTTTGGATTTGTGCTCATCCGAACCGGACATGAAAGGCACCAGCGTCACGTGAATGAACATGCTGTTCTCTCTTCCCACTTCCAGCGAGATCTGTCTGGCCGCTTCGATAAAAGGCTGCGATTCGATATCGCCGATGGTACCGCCGATCTCCGTGATCACCACGTCCGCCTGCGTCTCTTTCCCGAGGCTGTAAACAAACTCTTTGATCTCGTTTGTCACATGGGGGATGACCTGTACGGTTGAACCGAGGTATTCACCGCGGCGTTCCTTATTCAACACGTTCCAGTAGACTCTTCCGCTGGTCAGATTGGAAAAACGGTTTAAATCTTCATCGATGAATCTTTCGTAGTGTCCCAGATCCAGATCGGTTTCCGCGCCGTCCTCCGTGACATAAACTTCACCGTGCTGATAAGGCGACATCGTTCCCGGATCCACATTGATATAGGGGTCCAGTTTCTGGGACGCGATCTTCAGCCCCCGCTGCTTTAAAAGCCGCCCGAGGGATGCTGCCGTGATCCCTTTTCCCAGTCCTGATACCACTCCTCCTGTTACGAAAATGTACTTTGTCATCTTTCGCCCT
>JAEEKC010000046.1 GCA_016282215.1 Lachnospiraceae bacterium | reverse complement strand
CCGACAGAAATGGTTGTCGGGAAAGAAGTGGGGACCGTTCTTACCGATTCGAAGAGTAAAGCAGATTACAAGGTGACAAAGCAGGGCGATGCGAACACGCCGCCCGAAGTCAGCTATTCTTTGCCGAAGAAGAAACAGGGAAAGAAAAAAACAGTAACAGTTCCCAATACCATTACCGTTGACG
Source organism: Lachnospiraceae bacterium (assembly GCA_016282215.1). Classification (GTDB taxonomy): domain Bacteria; phylum Bacillota; class Clostridia; order Lachnospirales; family Lachnospiraceae; genus RGIG7926. Next base: position 2,463 of record JAEEKC010000046.1, on the reverse strand, counting down.
GTGTTACGTATCTGGTAACCGGTATCACGAAGGGATCTCTTGCAAACGAGAGTAAGGCAAAAACCATCGTGCTTGGTTCCAATATCAAGAGCCTTCCGAAGAATGCCTTAAAGGGATGCAAGAAGCTGAAGACACTTAAGATCCGCAATACCAAAACAATGGTTAAGCTGACTTCAAAATCCTTCACCGGGATCAAGTGGAAGATCAAAATGATCGTACCGAAATCAAAGAAGACAGATTATAAGAATCGGATCAAGAAACTGAAACTTAAGAACAGGGTAACTGTAAAGTAACAAAACCGAGTTGAATGATGGCGGAGTCGTCATCATTCAACTCATTTTCACGGCATTATTTCCGAAAAGGGAAGCAGCTTGGAATCCAGGAAACTGATTAAGAAGTTCAAAGGGTTTTTTTATGGCAACGCAAAGAGAGTTTCAGGAAAATACAAAAGAGAGGATCAGGGAGCCGAAGCAGTACCATGTCATCATGCTGAATGATGATTTTACTTCCATGGAATTTGTGGTACAGATCCTGATGGACATTTTTCATAAGGATGCCCTTTCGGCGGAAACGATCATGCTCGGGGTGCACAGGAGTGGACGCGCCATCGTCGGAACTTATTCCTATGATATTGCGTCTACGAAGGTTAACGCAGCTACGGCGCGGGCCAAGGCGGAAGGCTATCCCTTCCGGATGCTGATAGAGGAGGCATAGGATGGAGTTTTCACAGGAAACTGCTGCGATCATCGACCGCACCAGAAACTATGCGATGAAAAATCAATATGAGTACATCATGCCGGAGATGCTCCTTCTGTCGATGTGTGATGACGCCACTTTTGCCGATGCATTTACTGAGTGCGACGGGGATGTGGAAGTGCTGCGCGAAGATCTCGAGGGCTATATTCAACGCAACTGCGAAAAAAGCAGTGACGGGAAACTTGAGCTGACAATCGCGATGCAAAATGTCCTGGCCCTTGGTGCCCACAGCGCCATGAACAGTTCAAACAATGTGATCTGTATGCGGCATCTGCTGCACGGGATCTGGCAATTGGAAGAATGTTATGCTGTCTATTTCATGATGCATCAGGGGATTACCGAAGAAGAGCTTTTAAGAGAGATCGCCTTTTTGGAGGATGAGGAGACAGATTTTTCGGATGAAGAGATGGAGATAGAGACTGACGAAGAGGACGAGGATGATAGAGAATACGAAACATATGGGTACGGGGATACCCGTAGACGGAAAAGGCAGTCGGATGGCAGAAAGCAGAAGGGCGGCAGCAAGAGCTGGATGGACTGGGCCCCCTGCATGAATGATGCTTTGGAGGATGTCAATCCTCTGATCGGCAGGGAAGATGAACTGGAGCGCACGATCCAGATCCTGTGCCGGAAGGATAAAAATAACCCTCTTCACATCGGGGAACCGGGCGTGGGAAAAACCGCCCTGACCTACGGGCTGGTGCAGAGGATCGAAGAAGGCAGCGTACCGGAGGCATTAAAAGGCAGCCGGGTTTTTGCACTGGATCTCGGCGGGCTGCTGGCCGGTACGCAGTACAGGGGCGATTTTGAAAAGCGATTAAAGAAAGTCATGGAAGGCCTTGAGCGGGAAGAAAAGCCGATCCTGTATTTAGATGAGATCCATAACATCGCCGGCGCCGGCAGGGTGGAAGGCGGTTCCATGGATGCCGGAAACATGCTGAAAAAGTATTTGTCCGGCGGGCATATCCGCTTTATTGGGGCGACCACTTTTGAAGAGTATAAAAAGCATTTTGAGAAAAATAAGAGTCTGGTCAGAAGGTTCCAGAATGTTGAGATCGCAGAACCGAGTGAAGAAGAAACCGTAACGATCCTGAAAGGACTTGCACCTTCCTATGAAGCGTTCCACGGCGTGACCTATGAAGACGGCGTTTTGGAATACGCCGTTTCCATGAGCAAAAAGCATATCAATGAGCGGTTTTTGCCGGACAAGGCCATCGACCTGATCGATGAGGCGGGCGCCTATCGAAAGCTACATCCGGGCGAAGGCGCGGATGGGCTGGTGGTCGATAAGGAAGTGGTGGCCAAGGTGCTGACCAAGATCTGCCGCATTCCTGTTGAGACCGTGGACAGCGAAAAGACGGAAGGGCTGGCGGATCTCGAAGAACGTATCAAACAAAAAGTCTTCGGACAGGACGAAGCTGTTTTGAATGTGGTCAATGCCATCAAGTTTTCACGTGCTGGTTTATTAGAAGACGATAAACCCCTTGCCAGTTTGTTGTTTGTGGGTCCTACCGGTGTCGGCAAGACAGAGGTGGCCAGGGTGCTGGCGCAGCAGTTGGGCGCGAAACTTGTCCGCTTTGATATGAGTGAATATGCGGAAAAACATGCCGTTGCCAAACTGATCGGTTCACCGGCCGGCTACGTGGGATATGAAGAAGGCGGACTTTTGACAGAGGAGATCCGCAAGAATCCGTCTGCCGTTCTGTT
>JAEEKC010000045.1 GCA_016282215.1 Lachnospiraceae bacterium | reverse complement strand
GTCCCTTACCCGCAAAGGTCACGCCGGTAAACTCCGCATGGCTCCCGTCGCCCTTTAGTACAGAAGTAGGATACAGGTAGGATTCGTGGGATCCGAAGGAGCCTGATACCCATTCGATCACACCGCCCTCTTCCACGATGGCCCGTTTGGTGTTCAGATTGTACATGTTCTTGGACCAGTTTTCGATGGTGGAATACCGCAGGCGGGCATTTTTTCTCACATACAGTTCCACGCAGCCTGCATGGAGGTTTGCCACGTTATACTTCGGTGCAGAGCATCCTTCGATGAAATGCAAATCAGCACCTTCATCCACGATGATCAGCGTGTGTTCAAACTGTCCCGCGCCCTTGGCGTTCAACCGGAAATAGGACTGCAGCGGGATCTCCACCTTCACGCCCTTTGGCACATAAACAAAGGATCCGCCGGACCAGACCGCACCATGAAGCGCCGCGAATTTATGATCCGTGGGCGGCACCAGTTTCATGAAATGGTCCTTGACCATCTGCTCATATTCTCCGGTCAGAGCGCTTTCCATATCCGTATAGACTACGCCGCTGGCCGCCACATCCTCCCGGACATTGTGATAGACAAGTTCGGAATCATACTGGGCTCCGACACCTGCTAAAGACTCCCGCTCAGCCTGGGGAATACCCAGCTTGTCAAATGCATTTTTGATATCCTCGGGAACATCATCCCAGCTGCCCGCCATATCGGTTTTCGGCCGCACATAGGTTGCGATCCGGTCCATATTCAGTCCGTCGATCGGCGGTCCCCAGTCAGGCACATCGATCTGCTCATATAATTTCAGCGATTTCAGACGAAATTCCAACATCCAGTCCGGGTCGTGTTTTTCCTTCGAGATCTCTCTGACGATCTCTTCGGTCAGCCCCGCCTGAATCCGGTAAAAATCCTCTTCACGCTCTTCGTCTTTGAAATCATACAGATCCCGCTGCGTTCCTTCCAGAAGGATCCGGTCCGTCTCACCCGAAATATCAATGGGCGTATCCGGTCGCATCTTCGGGGTTTGGGAAAGAGTGCTTTCCTGTTTTTCAGAATTTGTTATTTGCTTGCTCATGTATTGCTTCCGTTTCTGTTCTTCGGGTTTCATAGCGGATTTGATCCGCTGATATTCTGTTGTGGTTTCTATATTCTATAGCCGTATTCACCTAAATGTATTTATGTGGCTATATTTATTTGGCTGCATTCATTTGATTACCCTGTCGGTAACTATGACAATCTCAATCACAAGTCTTCCCCTCCGGGGGAAGATGTCGCCGAAGGCGACAGATGAGGGGCCTGAATTTCAGGAAAGAAACGCCTCGAACCCCTTCTCGTTGATCTCATCCACAAGTTCCGGTCCGCCGCTCTTTACGATCTGTCCCTTCACAATGATATGGGTCTTGTCGACTTTAAGCGACTCTAATATCTTCGTGGAATGGGTGATGATAAGGAGTGCGCCGTCCTCTTTTTTCTGATACTCCCGGATGCCCTGGGACACGGTTCTGACCGCATCCACATCCAGACCGGAATCGGTCTCGTCGAGGATCGCAAACCGGGGCTGCAGCATCAGAAGCTGCAGGATCTCCGCCTTCTTTTTCTCACCGCCGGAAAAGCCTACGTTCAAATCACGCTGTGCATAGCTTTCATCCATGTTCAAAAGTGCCATTGCTTCAGCCAGCTGCTTTTTAAACTGGAAGATCTTAATGGGTTTTCCTGTCTTTTGCCGGATCGCGTTGCGGATAAATTCATCTAATGAAAGACCCGGTACCTCGAGGGGATTTTGGAAGGATAAAAACATTCCCCTGCGGGCTCTTTTATCGGCCGACTCTTCGGTGATCTCCTCACCGTCAAAAAAGATCTTTCCGCCGGAAAGCTTATACACGGGATTTCCCATCAGCACATTTCCGAGAGTGGATTTTCCTGCGCCATTGGGTCCCATCAGAACGTGGGTTTCTCCCTCTCCGATGGAAAGACTGACGCCGTGGAGGATATCCTCTTCTTCGATCCCCGCACTCACATTATCGATGGTGATCAGTTTGTCTGTCATGTTGTTACTCGCTTTCTTAATATCTATATTTTACAGTTACTCCACTTCTCATCTCACAGACATGGTGCTTCGCACCTTTACCTTACACTGTCAAATCGCAACATCTTCCGCCGGGTAAACCGGTCCATCCGTACAGATTCGGCTGTTATACACCTTGGAGTGATCGTCTTCTTTTGTGGTTTTGCAAACACAGCCAAGACAAGCGCCTACGCCGCAGGCCATTCTCTCTTCCAGTGAGATAAAGGCTTTTATATTGTTAGCCTCTGCAAACTTTTTGATGGCACGCAGCATCGGCATGGGACCGCAGGCAAAGATCACATCTCCTTGGATACTCTGCTGTGATACTGCATCGAGTACATTTCCCGGCGTACCGAAACTGCCATCTTCGGTTGCGGCATAGAGACTACAGGCTCCGTTTTCAGACTGACTGCCTGCGCCTTCAGATGCGGCACTTTCTTTGTCATCTTGTAACAGGACATCCGAAAAGTCCTGCCATAAAAAACGCTCGCTCCGATAACCGAGCACTGCCGTGACACCTTCGGATTCCCCCCGCTCTTTCAGGGAAACGCAGGTTTGCAGCATGGGAGGGATTCCGATCCCGCCACCCATGACAATGACTTTTTTCCCGTCCGCCTCTTCCAGCGGAAAACCGTTTCCGAGTACACCGAGAACAGATACGCTATCACCTTTTACAAGGTTTGAAAATTCCGCTGTTCCCTGACCGGCCACGCGGTAAACCAGCCGGATCCTTCCGGCTTTTTTGTCTGCTTCGCAGATACTGATGGGCCTGGGCAGCAGTCTCGATCCTTCTTTACAAAAGAGGCTGACGAACTGTCCTGCCTTCGCATCCTCTGCCAGGTCTGTTTCCAGCCAGAGATCAAAGATGCCTTCGGAAATCTGCGTCTGGGAATATACGGTTGCTGTTGTTTTTTTCTTACTCATGTTTTCGTCCTGTTATATTCTTCGGTTCTGTAAAGCCCCTCACCCGGCATCTTCGGTGCCACCCTCCCCCCAGGGGGAGGGCTATTCATTCATCTATACAATATGATCTACAGTTATCATCTATCATCCGTCGTCTCAGTTATCAACCAACATCCGTCGGTTTACTCCCCGCTCTCCTGCGCCTCGTACACCACGCGTCCTGAGCAGATCGTCATGTACACTTTCCCGCATAATTCGCATCCGGTAAAGGGGCTGTTGGAGGATTTGGACCTGAAGGTATCATACCTTACTTTTGCAGCCTCATCAAAGATGACAAAGTCCGCTGCCATTCCTTCTGCGATCCGTCCGCAGGGAAGGTGATACATGGCCGCCGGTGACCAGCTCATGCGGTCAAACAATGTCTTCAGGCTTAAGTATCCGGGTCTTACCAGATTCGTAACTGCCAGGGAAAATGCGGTTTCCAGACCGATAATGCCGCTGGGCGCCTCAGTGATGGTCTTATCTTTTTCTTCCTTGCTGTGGGGCGCGTGATCCGTTGCGATCAGGTCAATGGTGCCGTCCCGCAGCCCTTCGATTATGGCTTTTCTGTCTTCCTCTGTTCTGAGAGGCGGGTTCATTTTTGCCAGAGTTCCGTACTCAATAGCCGCATCCTCAGTCAGTGAAAAATGATGGGGCGTTGCTTCAGCGTGGATCCTGCCCTTGCCGGTTTCGCGCGCGGTCTTTTTTGCCTCACGGATCAACTCTACGCCTTCTTTGGTGCTGATATGCTGACAGTCGTAGATCGCGCCGGTTTCCAGCGCAAGACTGACATCCCGCCGGATCAGCGAGATCTCCGCCATCCGGTCAGAGCCGCCGATGCCGAAATGCTCGGAAGCCTTTCCCTTGTTGATCCCGTTATTCTCAATATATGCGGGGTCTTCCTCATGAAAACTGAGCGGCACGTTCAGATCCGCTGCGGTTTCCATTGCCTGCCGTACTACCGCTTCATCCATAATGGGAATCCCGTCATCGGTAAAACCAACCGCACCGAGCGCCTTCAGGATCTGCATGTCCGTCAATTCTTTCCCGCCAAAACCCTTGGTGATCGCGCCGCAGGCATACACATGGATATCCGTCTGCTTTGCTTTTTCCAGAACCTGCGAAAGGGTTTCATGATCATCAACAACCGGCTTTGTGTTCGCCATCATGACAACCGAAGTAAATCCACCTGCCGCCGCTGCCCGTGCGCCGGTCTGAATATCCTCTTTATAGGTAAAACCGGGATCACGGAAATGCACGTGCACATCCACAAGGCCGGGACCGATCTTCAGACCTTTGACATCGATGACCTGCGCACCCATGGCCGCATCCTCTGTTTCGGGAATGGCAGGCGCGATCTTTTCGATCTTGCCATCCGAGATCAGGATATCCGACCGGTACATTCCCTCGCCGTTTTCATTCCGGTCGCTGGAGGGATCGACAATAATGCCATTTTTGATCAAAAGTTTATTCATGCTCTTCACTCTTAAATATCAGCCCAGTGCCTGCTCGATATCCGCGATCAGATCTTCCTTGTCTTCCAGACCGCAGGAAATACGGATCAGGCCTGCAGGAATGCCTGCTGCTTCAAGCTGCTCGTCCGTCAGCTGTCTGTGGCTAGAGGTTGCCGGGTTCAGACAGCAGGTTCTCGCATCTGCCACATGGGTCTCGATGGCTGCCAGTTTCAGTTTCTTCATAAAAGCCTCTGCCGCTGCGCGTCCGCCTTCTAACTCGCAGGAAACCACGCCGCAGCCGCCATTCGGAAGATATTTCTTTGCGATCTCGAAATAAGGATCCGAAGGAAGGCCTGGATAGCTGACTTTTTTCACCTTGGACTGGCTTTGCAAAAACTCAGCCACTGCCTGCCCGTTCTCAACATGCTTGGGCATTCTCACATGGAGTGATTCAAGACCGAGATTTAAGTAAAATGCATTCTGGGGTGACTGGATGCAGCCGAAATCACGCATCAGCTGCGCAGTTGCCTTTGTGATAAAAGCGCCCTCCAGGCCGAATTTCTCAGCATACACGATACCGTGATAAGAATCATCCGGTGTGGTCAGGCCGGGGAATTTGTCCGCATGTGCCATCCAGTCAAATTTGCCGGAATCCACGATGGCACCACCCACTGCTACGCCGTGGCCGTCCATGTACTTCGTGGTGGAATGGGTCACGATATCAGCGCCCCACTCGATGGGACGGCAGTTCACCGGTGTCGGGAAGGTATTATCAATGATGAAAGGAACGCCATGATCATGAGCCGCCTGCGCGAATTTCTCGATATCCAGCACCGTCAAAGCAGGGTTTGCGATGGTCTCGCCGAACACCGCCCTGGTGTTATCCTGAAAAGCCGCATCCAGTTCTTCTCTGGTGCAGTCAGGGGATACGAAGGTCACATCAATGCCCATCTTCTTCATGGTCACTGCGATCAGGTTGAAGGTGCCTCCATAGATGGAAGAAGACGATACGATATGGCTGCCGGTTTCACAGATATTGAAAAGTGCAAAGAAGTTTGCAGCCTGTCCGGAGGAAGTCAGCATGCCGGCTGTTCCGCCCTCTAAATCCGCAATCTTTGCCGCTACATGATCGTTCGTGGGATTCTGGAGTCTGGTATAAAAATACCCGCTTGCCTCGAGGTCGAAGAGTTTGCCCATATCCTCGCTGGTATCATATTTAAAGGTCGTGGACTGAACGATGGGGATCTGCCTCGGCTCCCCGTTTCCCGGTCTGTAACCTGCCTGTACGCATTTGGTTCCGTTTCTGAAATCGCTCATGATTCGTTCCTCCTAATTTGTTATTAGTATTTCGGCTTCGTTTTTTCATACCGAACTTTACTCTACCTAAATCAATAGTTATTTGCTACACATTTTCATATCTGCCTATTGCACTGCAATGTATTATCATACCATAACCCGCCCTTTGTGGCAATCCTTAAGACTTTATGAACTCATTTATCAAGATATCAGTCATTTCAGCAAAACCATTTCACTAAAGATATTTTTACTAAAGTTTTCTTTACTGTATAATGCTGCCAAATTGCCCGGTTGTAAAGACCGTATCATGCTATCTTTGGATTTCAAATTTCCAATCGGTAAAGTATTCAATTTATTCGGAAAAATATAAGAATTTCAATCGAAAAACGCTCATCCTATCATTCGAAGCGAAACGATGAACGTAATGATCCCTGCGAGCAGGATGACGCCCAACAGAATCCCCAGAATGGTATCCGCCTTTTTGTTTCCATGAAAAAGGTCATAACCCGGCCACACCATGGCATCCCTGAGCCTTTCGCCGGTTTCCATTTTATACATGCCTGATCGTATCTTAAGACTGTAATGCATTTTGAAGATCAACGGCGCACCAAGAAACAGCAGCCCCAATACGATGAAATATGCCGCGCAATAGTTTTGCATGACAAACAGAAAAGACCGGAAAAAAAGCGCTGCCCAGATCAATGTAAACAACAAAGCTTTCGGATCCAAAAGTCTCTCAGGCTTTTTGAAGATCATCCCCTGCGAATACATGACATCGATCTTCTCACCGATACTGTCATTCTCATCACCGGCCACATACCGCTTCTGACCATCGATATTGACGATCAGTATGTAATGAGTACGCTCCGGAAGATAACCCCGGTGTCTGTAGTTATATGATGAACGACCCACAACCGACTATGTCGGATGGGGTTTCTGTTATGCCGCCGTGCGGCATGAACCTGCAGGATCTTTACATCCTGCAGAACAGGGCATGTCCACGATGCCCCTATCCCATCGGGTTACCTTTGGGAATACTTTCCTTAAGATGTTTGCCGCACCATTGATGTCAGCATTCGTGACTGTTCCATCATAGTGCCTGTACAAACCTCTCTTGATCCTTTTAC
>JAEEKC010000351.1 GCA_016282215.1 Lachnospiraceae bacterium | reverse complement strand
GCAGATTCTTCCACTCCAGCGGCCCGTCAGGTTCCAACAGCTCATGATACAGCAGCACCACGCCCAGCAGCAAAAATGCATTCACCACCATATCGTAACTGATGGCCGAAGCCAGAAAAACGTGATTGGGCAAAAGCGCGATCATCATGACCAGTTCCCTGTAAGCCTTCGCAAAGGAAATGGCAAAAAAACAGACAAGGACGTACACGAGCAGATTTCCAAGTTTTGCCAAAGCTACCGTATTCGCAAAAGAAAGCCCCAAAACCCTGCCGACGAAAAATCCCGCCGCAATGGGATAGTAAACTCTGTTTTCCGAACGTACCCATCTGGACTGGAAACCGATATCTGCCCAGGAATAATCATGGTTCAGCTGCTCGTAGGCCTCCACCAGCTCCCGCTCCTGTCTGTTATGAAAGACCGGCAGCAGGTTGCCGCCCATCTGCATGGCCGTTTCCGTGGTTTCGATCTGACTGCCGAAGGAAAGCTTATAAGCCGCTTTTGCATGCACATGTTCATCGTAGCTGACCTGATTCGTGCCGATACCCAGAATCAGCAGGCAGCCAACCGTAAAGCAGACATAAGCAAAGCCCCATTGCGGCCGCTCTGAGAGCACATTTCTGCACTCGATCAGCATCATGCCCATAACCAGCAGAACGGTTATCCAAAGGATCCGTATCAGGTTTGGTGAAAAATCATTGCTCAGTGTAAACTGGATATTCTCGGGACTTAAGTCCTCCGTCGTCATCAGTTCGATCCGTACCCGGTCCGCACTCTTGCCGACTCTCGTGACCCCGGCCCGGATCCTTGAATCGATGCTGCAAAACAGTGTATCTCCGTTTTGTTCTCCATCCTCGTAAAGAAACAGTGAATATCCGCTCTGTGCCCCGGCGGTTTCCGCGATCCGCAGATCAAACTGTCCGATATACTTCTTTTCGGAAAGCCGTACATCCATGATGATCAATTGTACCTTGCGGTAAAACTTCCCATCCTCCGTTTCCACCAACGTGTCATCTTTTTCTTCCTCATAGGGCTTTCCGAGGTATTCTGCCATGAGTTTTGCATTGTTGCGTTCCACAATGATGCTGTTGATCTCTTCTGCCGAAAGCTCAGCCAGCGATTCCTCGCAATGGTAATTGAGTTTTTCCTCATCACTGCCAAAGAACGTCTCTGTCTCGGAGTCAAACCACACCGCCGGGAACTGGAAAGCCACGCATTCGATAAGCGCCGCTGTGGTCAGGCAGAGGATCACGCAGATCAGAATGCGAAAAGGTCCCGGTATCACATGGTTTCCGTTTTCACCCACGAAGAACAGCTCATCTATTTTTACCCGAAGTCTGCCGACTGCGTCTTTCATGCTTTACGACTCCTTTTCATTGAACGGTAGTTTTTTGCATCCGTATTCTCATACCGATCTTTATACTGCCCTCTGAAAGCAACCGTCATGGAAACCGCCAGAAAAATAAAGGTCAAAAGCCTTGTATCATACAAAAACGGATAGGTGTCATGAGAATAGATATGGGAACCCTTCAATGCCGGCTTCTCGTTTTTATCAATCTCACCCGCATTCTCTTCTTGATCTAAGCGCTGTTCGTTTCCGGGATCGGATATCGTCTCATCTTTTTCGAAATCCCCGGAATCCTCCCGGGCTTCTTCAACAATCTGCGCGCCGTCATACAGGATCGTTTCCGTGCCGTCTACTATGTTGAAATTTGCCGTCAGTGCTGCCCTCTGTTCCATGGGAAGCTCTACTCCGCCTGCCGCCGGATCAGTTTTCAGCAAAAATGAAATCTCCGGATCACCGATGCAGCTTTCCGGGTTTTGAAAAGGGAGATAGACGTATTGCAGATCATCACCCTCAGACAGGGAATAGACATTCTCACTGACAACGCTTCCGCCTACCTTCACGCTGTAAGCTAAAACCTGCCCTTCCTGAGAGAGACCTCTTTTGTGAATCCCGAGCTGAACACCCTGCAGGGCTTTCCCCTGGGTATCGATACGGTATAAAAGAGGTTTTTCATAAGAAAGAGGAAGCAAGACCTCGCGGTCTCCTTCCTCCTGATCCATATTCATGATAAAGGTATCGAGCACGTGATTGGGGAAAATAAGGCTACCGATAAAACCTGCCAGACAGATCAGTGTTAGCAGGGGAAAAATGATGGCGGCCGGACTCGCCCCTTTCCTTACGTTGTTTTTTCCGTTTTTCTTCATATGGTCTTATGTAGTTTATCGGATCCCTAAGCGATTCAGTGCCGAGAAGATCGCTCTGACGGACGCCCTGGTGATATTGCTGGATACACCGACACCGTAGGTGACTCTGCCGTCGTCCGCATTCATCAGATGGATGTAAGCTGCCGCCTGTGAATTGGAGCCGGACTGAAGCGCATGCTCTTCGTAATCAAGCACCTTGATGCGCGATCCGGTCTCTTCCATGATACCGCGCTGCACAGCATCGATCGGTCCGTTGCCGACTGCCTCGAAGGTCTTCTCTTCTCCGTCTGCCGTATAAAGCACTTTTACCTTGGTATCAAATTCGGATTCAACCTCATCCGAAAGATCATCCATCTTGAGTTTCCTGAAGTGCAGCGGCTCTTTCTTATCAAGGTATTCTTCACGGAATTTGTCCATGATGGTCTCGGGCGAAACCTCACCCTGCTGCTCTGAGATCTTCTGGATCACATCCGCAAACTCTCTCTGCATGCCCTTCGGCAGCTTGAAACCGAAATAGGTATCCATAACGAAAGCAACGCCGCCCTTGCCGGACTGGGAATTGATACGAACGATGGGCTCGTACTCCCTGCCGATATCTGCCGGATCGATGGGCAGATAGGGAACCTCCCAGTGATCGAGATTTCTTTCCTTCATGGCTGCCACGCCCTTGTTGATGGCATCCTGATGAGAACCGGAGAAAGCCGTGAAAACAAGCTTTCCTGCATAAGGGTGTCTCGGATGCATGGGGATCTTGCAGCAACGCTCATAGATCTCGATACTTTCGTTGATATTCTCAATGTTCAGTCCGGGATCGATACCCTGAGAGAACATATTATAAGCAACCGTCATGACATCTACGTTACCGGTACGTTCACCGTTTCCGAACAGGGTGCCTTCGATCCTGTCTGCGCCTGCCAGCAGGGCCAGCTCAGCAGAAGCAACGCCCGTGCCCCTGTCATTGTGAGGATGTACGGAAAGGATGATGCTTTCCCTGTCCTCGAACCGGTCATTCATCCATTCGATGCGGTCTGCGAATACATTGGGGGTCGTCATCTCTACCGTGGAAGGCAGGTTGATGATGATGGGATTTTCCTTTGTTGCGCCCCATGCTTTCTGGACTGCTGTGCAGACACGAAGAGCAAAAGGAAGCTCCGTTCCCGTAAAGCTCTCGGGAGAGTATTCCAAAATGATCTTGCCGTCGAAGTTTTTGGCATACTCTTTTACCCACTCGGTGCCCTGAACTGCGATATCGAGGATCTCATCTTCATTCTTGTTGAAGACCACGTCTCTTTGCAGGGTTGATGTGGAATTATAGATATGGAAAACCACTTCCTTGCAGCCTTCGATGGATTCAAACGTACGCTCGATCAGCTCCTTGCGGCACTGTGTCAGTACCTGAAGCCTGACATCATCCGGAACGAGTTTGCGTTCGATCAGCTGTCTCTGGAAATCAAACTCGATCTGGCTGGCTGCGGGAAATCCCACTTCGATCTCCTTGAAACCCAGTTTTACCAGGTGATTGAAAAACTCGATCTTTTCGGATACCACCATCGGATCGATCAGGGCCTGGTTTCCATCGCGAAGATCCACGCTGCACCAGATGGGTGCTTTTTCGATCTGACGGTTCGGCCACTTGCGATCAGGCAGATCCACTACGGGGTTTCTGCGGTAACGACTATAATTCAGCATCTTTCTTCCTCCGAATTTATTATATATTTATCGACTCGTCTTTTTCCTATCGAGCTTAACTCTGAATTTATTAAATATTTATCGACTCGTCTTTTTCCTATCGGGCTTAACTCCGAAACAAAAAAATTATTAAAAAGAAAGGCCCATCTTGTGGATGGGCCGCTTACTCTCCTAATCCGTTTTCAACGGCGGTCACGAGCGCTTTCAGTGCTTCTTCCTCGTCCTCGCCTTCACAGACAAACTCGACCTCATCTCCGCATTTGACGCACGCTCCCAAAACACTTAGGACACTCTTTGCATTCGCTGTACTTTCGCGAAAACTGAAAGTGATGAGTGATTTAAACTGCATTGCTTCTTTGCACAAAATTCCGGCAGGACGCAGGTGCAATCCCGTCGGGTTCTTGATCGTAACCTTTTGACTAACCATATGTTCCTTCTCCCAATTACATTCCCCGTGGCACCATCCCCATTCAGGCACCATCCGCGATTGAAGTTTTCTGCCTTCAACCTATGTTATTCTACCACAATTTTCCCGGTGTGACAACTCTTTTATACGTGGCTTCGTCAGTTGCTGTTCACAGTAACTTGTTGTCTTACTCGACCGATGTCACTCGCAGCGAAACCGTCACATCCTTGACCGTGGAAACACCCTCCGGCAGATTGAGATCCAGCGGCAGTCTGTAACTGCCCGGCGTGATCTCCGCCAGTTCATGCTCATCCATGTATGTGTCCCAGTCGATCGATGCCTTCATATCGGTTGCCGTGACTTCTTCTACCGCAGAGGCTACACCCGTCAGCTCAAAGGTAACGCCCTTATCAGCCAGCAGGTCCGCGCGGAGTCCTTTTCCGGGCGTGCCGATCTTAATGGAACCCTTTGTCAGCGTAAACTCTCTGACAACCAGCTGCTCGATAGGAACCGTTACCACCAGATCCTCCTGGTCCTTATTGGCAAGCACAATACCATCCGGCAGCACTCTTGAAAGATCCACGCTGATCTGCGTTGTTTCGGACAGGCCTGAGATGTCCAGATAAGAACTGCTCACATCCAGGTAGTTCAGCCGCGACAGTTCCGTGGTCCTGCCTGCCACAAGTACCATGTCCATATTGCCGGTCAGATCACCGTAAACCGTATAGCCTTCTGCAGGCTTTCCGGAATAATTGTAGCGCAGCTCGAGTTCCTTCGTTGCAAGGATCTTCACGGAGATGGCAACCGTTGAGATATTTCTCGTTAAGTTGCTGTTCTTGATCTGCTGGCCATATTCATCGTACAGCTTCAGATCCACAGTAGTATTTACATCACTGCCGAGTCCCTCTACGGAAACTTCAGCGGTGACTTTTGCGATAGACGAAACCACAGACTCCCTGCCGGAGATACGGACCACATTCTCTGCAGTCATCACATCACCGATAATGTAGCCTTCAGCAGGCGTTCCGCTGACTTCCGGCGTGATCACAAACTGTTTGCGCAGACCGTCTTCCACCAGAACCTCAACGCTTTCCGTCTTGCTTTTTACGCTTTCGATCTTGTCACTGTAACGGTTGCTCGATACCCGCACAGGCACCGTTCCCGTTTCCTCATTGTACAGCGACAGGTCTGCTTCCGCCTTGAAATTATCACTCGAAAGGGAATCCAAAATGGAACGCTTCGCGCTGACAGAGATCGTCACCGTTCCTGCCCCGAGCATTTCATATACCTTTCCGTCTGAAGCCAGAGACTCTGTTCCGGTCACGGTCAGCGGAATATCCGAATAGGTGGTATCCACCACCGGGTCTGAAACATTCACTACTACCAGCCAAAGGATCACGGCCACGATGCAGGAGATGATCTTCAGGCCCAGATTGTGTAAAAGTTTATCTTTCATAACGGACTTTACTCTCCTGTCTCATTTGCCTTGCTCTTTGACTTTTTCTTTGAATTTTTCTTTCTTCGCAGCTTCTTTTCATCCTTGTCTTTTTTCTGCAGGCTTTCCAGGATATCGCGCAGCTCGTCCGGCTCTACATTCCTGGTCAGTCCGCCGCCTCTTGCAACGGAAACACGCCCTGTCTCCTCGGAAACGATGAGCGTCACACAGTCCGTCACTTCGGAAATACCGACACCTGCGCGGTGTCTGGTACCGAGTTCTTTGGAAAGCTCCATATTGTCGGACAGGGGCAGGTAACAGGTTGCCCAAGTCACGCGGTTCCCCCGAAGGATCACGGCGCCGTCATGCAGCGGCGTATTGTGTTCGAAGATATTGACCAACAGCTGGCTGGTTACCAGGGCATCCACCTCGATACCGGTCTGCTCATACTCAAGGAGCGGTGTGTCCTGCTCGATCACGATCAGTGCACCTGTTCTGGCACGTCCCATCTCATAGCAGCCTTTCACGATCTCGTTGATGGTCTTATCGGAAAACCTGCCTTCCTCGGTTCCCGCTGCACCAAAGGAAAACAGCCCGGACAGGAAATTTTTCTGGCCAAGCTGCTCTAAGGCACGGCGAAGTTCCGGCTGCAGCACAACGACAATAGCCGTTGCCGCCACCGTAAACACCTTACCGGCGATCCACAGGATCGTAGACATGTTAAAAAATACGGCGATCAGTAAAAATACCAGGATCACCGCGACACCTTTTAACAGGTTCCACGCCCTCGATGTCCGAACCCAGGCAAGCACCTGATATACCAGAAATGCGATGATCGCGATCTCCAGGATATCCGTAGGGATCAGACTTTTGGGTATATGGACACTGGACAAATATTTTGATGTAAAGGAAATGATCTTTTCCATTTCGACATCATCCGTCCTGATTTTTTAATTCCAAATTTACAGCACGCTTGTAATCTTCTTCACCGCCCGTTTTGACTTGGATACGGAATTCTTCGGGATGGCTTTGACGTAGTAATAATACTCGTCATCCTCAAACTGAACCTGCTCCGTTCTTGAATAGTCCACATTGAACAGGAAAAAGTGAACGATTCCTGCCAGTGCCATGGAACAGATCATCCCGATGATCACGGATTTTGTGGTCATCCCGGTATCATAGTTCAGGCCGCCCATTAAAAGCACGGTCACCATCAAGACCGCCCCCATGATGATCGCTATGGTCCAGCAATAGGCTACCGGCAGACGGCGAAGGATCCAAACCACCAATGTGGCTCCGCAGAATGCCACGAGTACTACAAATACTCCCTTATTGCTGCGAAGTCCGTCAATGATATAGCGGAATCTCGCGATCAGATTATCCGCATCCAGCTGCGTGATCACTGCTGCGTTATCCCTCATATAGATGAACACATAGTAGGCCAGTACGCCGCAGCCCACAGCAACCGCACCGGTCACAGAACACAGAAGCCCCGCTACGATCGGTACAACAAAGGGGATCTTTAATCCGAAAAAGATCGGTACCATCAGAACGACCAGCGCATCCTTCGGCGAAAATCGATAATACAAAAGAAACATCAAAAGATAGACCATACCGCCTGCAACTGCGCATTCCAGGGAAATCTCATAAAAATGATAGATGGAAAACAGCATGGCAACAACCACAAGAAGGTTGATGGGAAGACAGGCGCAGATCAGCGCAACTGTCAGCACGATCACCGTATTGCTGAGACGGCTTCCGATCCCTAAATTGAAATTGATCATCAGGATGACAAAGAACGAAAAACAAAATTTGAAAAACGGCAGCAGATAAAGCTCATGTCTGCTGTAAAAATTCCTCAGGGCATCCCTGATCTCCAGTAAAACCGACATAACACTCCTTATTCATGCCCGCAAGCGGGCTCTTTTGTTAATTCTTATTTTCTATATCATAGATCGCCAAAAGCTGTTTCAGATTATCGTAATACTTCCGAAGGCTCTTTCTCGCCCTGCTGTATCTGACCGAATAAACAATATACGTCAGCACAGCATAGCCGGCCACAAAGATCACATAGTAATACAGAACCTTCTTCCCGAATTCCAGCAGGTCGATCTTGTAAATATCGACCATCAGCGATTCCATATGGTAAAAAAGATACATTCCGAAAACCAGCAGATATGCGACGGTCGCACAAATGATGGACCGGATGATCTGTTTGCCCATGTAATCGGCACGGAAATAACTGCCGATCGCCATATACTGTCTGCCTTCGTTTTCTTCGTAGGCAGCCATTTTTGTCATCAGTTTGATCCTCTCTTCGCTGAGCATAATGACTCCTATTGATTATCCAGAAAACGCATGCGGTTTGAAGATTTGGAAGGCTTTCTGTCCGGCGGAGCTTCCGTCATGATACCGCCAAGACCTGCAGCCTGATTGAGCTGCCTTGCCATTTTATCCTTGCATTCCGCACAGAATCTACCGCCGGAGATCATCTTGCCGCACATCTCGCAGCTGACCTTGATGGGTGAATCATCGGAAAACTGCAGTCTTTCCTGACGGATCCACGTCTGGACCTGCGCCGTATCCACTTCGCACTCCCGGCAGATCTCTTTCATATCTGCTTTGCCATGCTGCTGGATATACTTTTTAACTGCCTGAAACTTATCCTCTACTGCCTGATGACAGGTCGGACAAATGCCGGGGCCCGAAATATAATTAAAAAGTCTTCCGCATTTTCTGCAATTTCTCACCTGCATAGCATTTTACCTCACTTCACTTCTTACAATGAACGCCGTCCCCTGCCCGTACAGATTGTCAGACAGTACACACTTTTGGCGCCTGCCTGTAAAAAAGTCTCTGCCAGGGCATCCATTGTACTTCCGGTTGTATAAATATCATCGACTAACAACACTGTATCTAATTTTACATCATTTTGTCTTATTTTAAAAGCCTTTTTTAAGTTTTTCTGCCGCTCGCTGCGGCTTAAGTTCTTCTGCGGCAGCGTCTTTTTCACACGCATGACAAGATCGTCTCTGCAGACAAGTCCGAGCCTTTCGGAAAGCGCTTTCGCAAAAAGTGCGGCCTGATTATAGCCGCGCTTTCTCATTCTGCTCTTATGAAGCGGAACACTGACTACCGCATCGGGGCCGATCTGCCGGATCCAGTCTCCCAGATACTCTGCCGAAAGTTTCGCCAGCGCCCCGGCATACTCTTTTCTTCCGGCATATTTCAGCCGGTACATCGCGCTTTTCATCCGGTCTTCATAGACAAAAACGGAACGGCAGCGCACGAAAGCATGGGCGATGCGCCGGCAGTCCGGGCAAAGATCGCTGTTTTCTTCTTCCAGGGCTTTTCCGCATTTCATACAATAGGGTTCTGTTACATAGGGCAGGGTTTTCCCACACCTTGCGCAGATCCCATGCTCACCCTTTTGTAAAAGTCCGTCGCAAAGCGGGCATCTGGGCGGAAAGATCAGGTCGAGGGCGGCCGCGGCCGCAAACCGGCAGCGCTCCTGTATATCAGGCATCCATTTTCTCAATGATCCTCTCCTTCAGTCCGGTATAGCGTTTTTCCTTATTTTCTCCTTCGATCATGGCCCGGATCACATTCTCATCCCCTAAGATCACGACGCACTTAGCTGCCCTTGTAATGGCGGTATAAAACAGATTCCGGTACATCATCACGGCCGGCACGGCAAGCAGCGGGATCACCACCGCCGGATACTCGCTTCCCTGGGATTTATGGATCGTCATGGCATAGGCCAGCTCCAGATTCTCCAGACTTTCATGATCATATTCCGCGATACGGCCGTCATCAAATTCCACAGTGATCACGCGCTCTTTTTCATTGATCCCCGTCACCCGGCCCAGATCGCCGTTGTAAACACCCTGACCCTGTTCGAGAATGATGTCATGGTATCCTTTGATCCTCCAGGCCATTTCATAATCATTTTTCATCTGCATGACCTTGTCGCCAAGGCGAAGGATCTTGTCGCCGATCCTGTACTCCGGCTTATCCGGCGCTTCGGGATTGCTGTACTTCTGCAAAAGCTCATTTAATGAGCTGACACCCAGAAGAGTTTTTTTCACCGGTGTCAAAACCTGGATCTCCGAAGGGGTTGTCCCAAGGTGCTTTGGCAGCTGCTTGAGCACCAGCGTCAGGATATCTCTGCTGATGGCAGATGCTTCATCTCTGCGCAGGAACACAAAATCATGTTTCGTATTGCTGATATCCACCATTTCCCCTTTACGGACATGACAGGCAGCCGTTACAATGCCGCTCTGTTCCTCCTGCCGGAAGATGGTTTCCAGCCTGACAACGCAGAACACCCCGCTTTCAAGCAGGTCATAGAGCACCTGCCCCGGTCCCACACTCGGCAGCTGATCCGGATCTCCCACCAGGATCAGGTTCGCATGCCTCGGAACGGCACACAGCAGCGCTTCAAATAAAAAGAGATCCACCATGGACATCTCATCCACGATGATCACATCCGCATCCAGCGGGTCATCCTCGTCTTTTTCAAAATACGCATTCCCGCCCTCGCCCGCCGGCTTTACCTCCAGCAGTCTGTGGATCGTTTTAGCCTCATAGCCGGTGGCCTCACTCATTCTTTTTGCCGCGCGTCCGGTCGGCGCTGCCAGCACCAGCTTCTTTTTCTGCTGCAGAAAAAACCGGATGATGGCGTTGAGCGTCGTCGTCTTTCCCGTTCCGGGTCCCCCGGTCAGAAGAAACACACCATGGCCGGCACTTTTTGTTACAGCTTCCAGCTGCAGCGGATCCGGCGTAAATTCCTGTTCTTCCCATGCTTTCTTTGCCAGTTTTTCCGTTACTGCCGCATCATCCTCTGATATCCAGTTATGCTTTGCGAGCATATCTGCCACATGCTTTTCCGCATAATATGCACGGTAATGAAATGCCAGCCCATTTTCCATGATGATACTGCCAGCAACGATCAAGTTGGCCAGCTGCGTCCTGATGATCTCTTCTTCCACCTGCAGCATTTCCATCCCCTGTCGGACCAGCTGCTCCTGCGGCAGGCCCGTATGTC
>JAEEKC010000350.1 GCA_016282215.1 Lachnospiraceae bacterium | reverse complement strand
GAAAGATCTCAACAAAGTCCCTGTTAAAAAACAGGACACTCATGTCACTGGCTACGGCAAGCACGGGACCGACACCGCTTCGGTCAAGCACACCCTTCGTCGTGGATTTAACCCGGTCTTCCGCTTCTCTTGCTTTTTTGTCTGCGGCATCATCAGCCTTAACCTTGTACCACATAAAAGCGAATACACCGGCTACCACCGCGAATACTCCGGCAAACACCCATCCAATCATTTTTTCGCTCCTCCCAAATTAATCAGTAGTTCATCGACTCCGATTTTTCATTCCGGACTTTACACTACTTAATTGATCAGTAGTTTACAGGCTCCGATTTTTCATTCCGGACTTTACACTACTTAATGATCCCATGACTGATAAAACACTTCAAAGATCATAATCCCCATACACTCGTAATTATAGCACGAAAACGATTAAATCACAATATGAGAAATCTCTCATTCCGGTCGATCTTTTACGATTCTTAAATCTCTTCGATCTGCTGATGCCATTCCTGCAGGGAATGCAGTTCGCCAAGATGACGTTTTCTCATATGATCGATCCCTTCTGCTGCCGCACGGCCTGCGGCGATCGTGGTAATATAAGGGATCTTATTCTTGATGGCCGCTTTACGAAGATAACTGTCATCATGGTTGGATTCTTTTCCTGCGGGTGAGTTGATGATCAGATCGATCTCACCATTGGAAATATGATCCAGGATATTCGGTCTTCCTTCATAAAGCTTCTTTACCTTCTTTGCGTCGATGCCGTTTTCAACCAGCAGGTCACAGGTCGTGCCGGTTGCCAGGATCTTGAACCCGTTATCCGCAAGGATCCTTGCCACTTCAACGGATTCCGGCTTATCTTGACGGTTCACACTGATCAGCACGGTACCTTCCAAAGGCAGGGTAGCCTTGGCTGCTTCTTCGGCTTTGAAGAATGCGCCGCCGCTGGACTGCGAGATACCCAGAACTTCTCCGGTGGAACGCATTTCCGGTCCGAGGATCGGGTCTACCTCCGGGAACATATTGAAGGGGAATACCGCTTCTTTGACGCCGTAATACGGGATCTTTCTCTCTTTCAGGCCGGGTACCGGTGACGGTCTTCCGGTCAGTTCGCCGGTGATGATCTCGGTTGCCAGCGGAACCATGCGGATTCCGCAGACCTTGGATACCAAAGGCACGGTTCTCGATGCCCGGGGGTTTGCCTCGAGTACATAAACGGTGTCTTTTTCAATGGCATACTGCATATTCATCAGGCCGACCACATGCATCTCTTCTGCGATCCGGCGTGTATAGTCGCGGATGATCTCCAGATGCTTTTCGGAAATGTGTCTGGAGGGGAGAATGCAGGCCGAGTCTCCGGAATGGATACCTGCCAGCTCGATATGCTCCATCACAGCCGGTACATAAGCATGCGTGCCGTCGCTGATGGCGTCTGCCTCACATTCCAGTGCATGCTGCAGGAAACGGTCGATGAGAATCGGTCTGTCAGGAGTTACGCCAACAGCCGCCTTCATATAACCTGCCATGCTCTCATCATCATAAACCACTTCCATACCGCGGCCGCCAAGCACGTAGGACGGACGAACCATAACCGGATAGCCGATCTCGCATGCAATGGCAATGGCTTCTTCCACTGTGGTTGCCATACCGGACTGCGGCATGGGGATATTCAGTTTGTCCATCATAGCGCGGAACTGATCGCGGTCTTCTGCCAGGTCAATGACTGCCGGTGAGGTACCGAGGATCTTCACGCCGTTTGCCTCTAATTCGGAAGCCAGGTTCAAAGGTGTCTGTCCGCCGAACTGTGCGATCACGCCCAGGGGTTTTTCTTTTTCATAGATGGAAAGTACATCCTCTGCCGTCAGGGGCTCGAAATAGAGTTTATCGGAAGTATCATAATCTGTGGAAACCGTCTCGGGATTGCAGTTGACAATGATGGTCTCAAATCCCAGCTTCTTCAGGGACTGTGCAGCATGAACGCAGCAATAGTCGAACTCGATACCCTGACCGATCCTGTTCGGACCGCCGCCGAGGATCATGATCTTCTTATTGTCCGTTACCGGATTATGATCCTCTCCGATATAGGTGGAATAGTAATATGCCGCATTCTCGGTGCCGCTGACATGAACGCCGTCCCAGTGCTCAACCAGCCCAATCTGCTTTCTGCGGTTTCTGATATCCGCTTCGGGAATTTCCAGGATCTGAGACAGATATTTGTCGGAAAAACCGTCCTTCTTTGCTGCGATGAGAGCCTCATCCGAAGGAACCTGTCCCTTGAAGGTGCGAACCAGCATCTCTTCCTCATCTACCAGTTCTTTCATCTGACGGATAAAGTATTCCTTCACTCTGGTGGTCTCAAAGATCTCTTCTATGGTTGCGCCCTTGCGAAGCGCTTCATACATGATGAAATGACGTTCGGAAGAAGGGGTGATCAAAAGACGCATCAGTTCTGCCTTTGTCATGGTATCATAATCCTTCACATGACCGAGACCGTAGCGTCCTTTCTCCAGGGAACGGATCGCTTTCTGGAATGCTTCTTTATAGTTTTTACCGATACTCATAACTTCGCCTACGGCTCTCATCTGGGTACCGAGTTTGTCATCCACATCTTTGAATTTTTCAAATGCCCAGCGGGCGAACTTGATTACAACATAATCCCCGTCGGGATGATACTTATCCAGGGTGCCGTACTTACCACAGGGTATCTCTGCAAGAGTCAGTCCGCTGGCCAGTTTTGCGGAAACCAGGGCGATGGGGAAACCTGTCGCCTTGGAAGCCAGTGCAGATGATCTAGAAGTTCTGGGATTGATCTCAATCACAACGATCCTGCCGCTGACCGGATCATGAGCAAACTGCACGTTGGTACCACCAATCACCTGAATGGATTCCACGATCTTGTATGCCTGTCTCTGCAGTTCCTGTTGCACATCTTCGGAAATAGTCAGCATGGGGGCCGAGCAGAAGGAGTCTCCGGTATGGATTCCCATGGGATCGATGTTTTCGATAAAGCAGACCGTGATCATATTGCCTTCTTTATCACGGACAACCTCAAGTTCCAACTCCTCCCAGCCTGTGACGGATTCTTCTACCAGAACCTGTCCTACCAGGGAAGCCTGCAGACCTCTTGCGCAGACCGTTGAT
>JAEEKC010000349.1 GCA_016282215.1 Lachnospiraceae bacterium | reverse complement strand
GTTTTGAACAAGTAGTACAAAGCCCGGTATGAAAATCCGAAGCGAAGCACTACTGATCAATTAAGTCGTAAGCCCGGTATGAAAATCCGAAGCGAAGCACTACTGATCAATTAAGTAGTAAGACCGGAATGAAAATACGAAGCGAAACACTACTGATCAATTAAGTAGTATAAGCCCGGTATGATAACACAAAGCGAAGCACTGCTGATCAATTAGGTGAGAAAAGTATGGAATGTCTGACGCTGAAAAAATCCAACTGCAAAAACTGCTATAAGTGCATCCGGAATTGCCCGGTAAAATCCATCCGCTTTTCCGGCAATCAGGCTTATATCATAGAGAACGAGTGCGTGCTCTGCGGCCACTGTTTTGTGGTATGCCCGCAGGATGCCAAACAGATCGTGGATGAGACCGAAAAAGTAAAAGTGCTTATGCAGACCGGTGAGCCCGTGATCGCTTCTCTTGCGCCTTCCTTTATCGCAAACTACGATGGCGTGGGCTTAGAGGCCATGCGGGAAGCCCTGAAAAAACTGGGATTTACAGATGTGGAAGAAACCGCCATCGGTGCGACCATGGTAAAGCGCGAATATGAGAGGATGGTAAAGCAGGCAGATCAGGACGTGATCATCACCTCCTGCTGCCACTGCGTCAATCTCCTGATCCAAAAGCATTTTCCGCAGCTGCTTTCCTGCCTGGCAGGCGTCCTGTCCCCCATGCAGGCCCATTGCAGGGATATCAAAAAGCGCGTCCCGGGTGCCAAAACCGTATTTATCGGACCGTGCATTGCAAAAAAAGATGAGGCGCAGTTATCGGAGGGTCTGGTAGATGCGGCGCTTACTTTTGACGAGCTGACCGCGTGGCTGAAAGAAAAGAATATTCCCATAGAGCAAAAGAGCGATGCCGACGAATACAGCAGAGCCAGGTTTTTTCCGACTTCCGGCGGCATCTTAAAAACCATGTCCCCGGGGCAGACGGATTATCAGTATATGGTGATCGACGGGATGGAAAATTGCATCGCCGCCCTTCGGGATATCGAGTCGGGAAAAGTGCATAAATGCTTTATTGAAATGTCGGCCTGTGCGGGAAGCTGTATCGGCGGACCGGTCATGGAAAAGTTTCACAGATCTCCCATCCGGGGCTATATGTCGGTGACCGGTTATGCGGGCAGCAAGGACTTTTTGGTTGAGCAGCCCTCGCAGAGTGATCTTGTCAAAGAGTTTGAAGTGATCCTGCAAAATAACACGATCCCGGATGATGAAAAGATTCGTGAGACAATGCTGCAAATGGGTAAGACCAAACCCGAGGATGAACTCAACTGCGGCTCGTGCGGGTATAATACCTGCCGGGAAAAAGCGATCGCGATCCTGCAGGGGAAGGCGGAGATCTCCATGTGCCTGCCGTTTTTGAAAGAAAAGGCAGAGAACATCTCCGATACCATTGCCAGGAATTCACCCAACGGACTGATCGTATTAAACGAAAAACTCGAGGTGCAGCAGGTCAACCTTGCGGCCAGGAGAATTTTAAACCTTCGCTCGGCGGAGGATATCCTCGGAGACCAGGTGGTGCGGATTATGGAGCCTGCGGATTTTGAGCAGGTTCTCTCAACCGGAAGGCCCCTTCGGGATAAACGGGAATATCTGGCGGAATACGGAAGATATGTGGAAAAAACCATTGTCTATGATAAGGATTACAAGACCCTGCTCGGGATCCTCAGGGACGTGACCGATGAAGAAATGCAGCGGGAAAAGAAAGAAGATATCAGCCGTCAGACCGTGGAGATCGCTGATAAGGTCGTAGACAAACAGATGCGGATCGTGCAGGAGATTGCATCCCTTTTGGGAGAAACCGCAGCCGAAACGAAAATTGCACTGACGAAACTGAAGGAGTCGATCAGCGATGAATAATCTGTGTGCCGATATCGGCTGGAAAAGTATCAATCACGATGGGGAACAGCTTTGCGGGGATCATATCGATATCGTTGAGCAGGATGAGAATTCCACTGTGATCGTGCTTGCCGATGGCCTCGGAAGCGGGGTGAAGGCAAGTATTCTGTCCACCCTGACCTCAAAGATCATATCGACCATGATGGCGGAAGGGATCCGCCTTGAGGAATGCGTATCCACCATTGCCGAGACGCTTCCGATCTGTTCGGTAAGGGGCGTGGCCTATTCCACATTCACCATCATACATCTGATCGAAAACCAGCGGGTGGAACTGATCCAGTATGACAATCCCGCCGTGATCTTTTTCCGGGACGGAGACCTGTTTAACGATCCGAAGCAGGAACTGAATATCTGCGATAAGAAGGTATTAAAAACGCAGCTGAAACTCGAGGAGGGGGATGTCATGATCGCCATGAGCGACGGATGCCCCCATGCCGGGATCGGTCTTTCCTATAATTTCGGATGGAAATGGGAAGATATTGCCGAATTCATGAGAGGAATGACGATTGCGGGTTACAGTGCCAAAACCCTGGCAACCATGCTGGTGGATGAGTGCAACAAGGAATACGGCTATCATCCCGGAGATGATGCTTCGGCCTGTGTGGTCAGGATCCGAAAGCGGGAGCCGATGAACATTCTGTTCGGGCCGCCGAAGAACCGGGACGACTGCAGACGGATGATGTCCCTGTTTTTTTCCAAAGAAGGCAAGCATATCGTCTGCGGAGGGACCACTTCCTCCATTGCGGCAGAGTATCTGAAAAAGCCCCTGAAGGTAAGTCTGCGTTTTGAAAGAAGCGACATCCCGCCCACGGCAACGATCGAAGGGGTGGATCTGGTGACGGAAGGTGTCATCACCATCAGTAAAGTGATCGAATATGCGAAGGATGCCCTGGCGGATAACCTGCTTTATGAAGAGTGGAATTTTAACAGAGACGGTGCATCACTGATCGCAAGATTGTTGTTTGAAGAGGCTACCGATATCAATTTCTATGTAGGAAGAGCGGTAAACCCCGCGCACCAGAACCCGGATCTGCCCATCAATTTCAACATCAAAATGAATCTGGTGGAGGAACTGTCGGATTGTCTTAAGCAAATGGGAAAACGGATCAAGGTCAGTTATTTTTAAGGAGAAAGCCATGTATAAATTTGATACCAAAGTGCAGCATCTGAAGTATAAGGTACTTCGCGAAGTGGCGCGGTTTGCCTGGGAGGACAGTCTGCTCGAGCATGTGATGGAGATCCCGCAGATCATCGTTCCCGGAAAAGTGCCGACCATGCGGTGCTGCGTGTATAAGGAACGCGCGATCCTTGCGGACCGTGTCCGGATCGCAGTGGGAGGCAACAAGGACAATCCGAACGTGATCGAAGTGATCGAAACAGCCTGCGACGAGTGTCCCATGGGTGGCTATGAAGTAACCAATGCCTGCAGAGGCTGTCTGGCACACCGCTGCGTGGATGCCTGCAAATTCGGTGCACTGAGTCTGGATGAAAATCATACGGCACATATCGATAAGACCCTGTGCAAGGAATGCGGAGCCTGCGCGAAGGTCTGCCCCTATACGGCCATCATCAGCCTGAAAAGACCCTGTCAGAATGCCTGCAAGGTCAAAGCCATCAGCATGAACGACGAATGGGTCGCAACCATCGATAACAGTAAATGTATCGCCTGTGGGGCCTGCGTATATCAGTGTCCCTTCGGCGCCATCATGGATAAATCCTATATTCTCGACGTGATCGATCTGATCAAAAAAAGTGACCGCAACGAAAAATACAAGGTGTATGCAGTGGTAGCCCCCTCGATCTCGAGCCAGTTCTCCTATGCAAAGCTCGGTCAGGTGATCACCGGACTGAAAGAGCTGGGCTTTTACACGGTGGTCGAAGCCGCCCTGGGAGCGGATATGGTGGCCGATGCCGAAAGCAGGGAGCTTGTGGAAAAAGGCTTTTTGACCAGTTCCTGTTGTCCGGCTTTTGTCAGCTATATTGAGAAAAATCACCCAGATCTTGCAGAGCATATCTCCCATAATCTGTCTCCGATGGCCACCATTGCCCGCTATCTGAAAAAGCTCGATGAAAACTGCAAGGTGGTATTCATCGGTCCCTGTACCGCCAAAAAAGCCGAGGCGCAAAAGGAGGAGGTAAAGCCTTTTGTGGATGTGGTGATGACCTTTGAGGAACTGCAGGCGCTGTTTGATTCCAAAGACATTGATATCACGACGCTTGCGGAATCAGACCTTGATAACGCTTCCTTCTTTGGCCGCATTTTTGCCAGATCCGGAGGTCTGTCCGAGGCCGTGGCTCAGGCGATGAAAGAGCACGGAGAACAGGATTTTACGCTGAAGGCCTGCGTCTGTAACGGGATCGAAGAGTGTAAGATCGCGCTTCTGAAAAAGAATAAAGGCATGCTCGATGCCAATTTTATCGAGGGTATGGCCTGTGTAGGCGGCTGCATCGGCGGCGCCGGCTGTCTGACGCATGAAGCAAAAAGCAAAGCCGAGGTGGATAAGTACGGAAGCCAGGCGCTCGAAAAGACCATCACGGATGCGATCTCGGTCCTTAAATGAACATAAAATACTGTGTTGATTTTCAGCAAATGGAAAAATTGTGTTTGGAATACGAAAATCAACATCCTACAGCCCACGCACCCGGCTGACCATGGCGTAGACCTCCTGTTTTCTCGGCATGGCAAGGCTGTCCGCGCGACCCTGCCCAATGGCGGCAAATCCTTTTTCTTCTATCTTGGCATATAACGCTTCCACGCAGTCCTGCACGGTCCGCTTTCCATCAAAGTATTCCTTCTGCAGGCAGACCAGTATATCGGCCAGCGCGTTAATCTGTTCTCCGTCAGCGATCTGTTCCACAAACCGAAGTTCCACATTATCCCTGTTGATGGAAAAACCGTCTGTTCCGAAGGATTTCGTTTTTACCCTGTCGCCATCCCGGAAAAAGACCTTCTTGGGGATCCTGTCAAACCGGCAGGTTAGCGGCTGCTTACTATCCTCGGTCTGTGCAGATCCGGCTAAATCCGTTTTTCCTTTTTCCCCGGATACACCGTCTGCAGTCTGATCTGTTTTATATTGTTCGGCGATCTCTTTTGCTTTCTTTGTCACATCCATCGGCTTATATTCCATCATCTGAATAATGGTATCCGCTTTATAAAAATAACTGCCGCAGCTGCCTGCCACAAGGATCGTGGAAATTCCCATCTGATCATACAAAGGACGGATCCTGTCAATAAAGGGAATGATCGGTTCCTGGCCGGATGTCACCACCTTCTGCATCAGTTCATCCCGGATCATGAAATTGGTAGCGCTGGTATCTTCATCGATCAAAAAACACCGGCTGCCGGCTTCGATCGCCTCCATGGTATTTGCCGCCTGCGATGTGCTGCCACTGGCATCCTGCGTAGAAAAATGCGTCGTATCCCTGCGGCTTGGGAGATTTCGGATGAACATGGAAATATCCATATCCGTCACACTCCTGCCATCCTCTGCTCTCAGTTTTACAGCCGTATCATCCGTGATCACATATTCCCTGCCGTCCCCGGCGATATGGTCATATACCCCCAGCTGCAATGCTGAAAGCAGAGTGGATTTTCCGTGATATCCGCCGCCGATGATCAGGGTAACGCCTTTAGGGATCCCCATGCCGCGCAGTTTTCCCTTATGGGGCAGATCCATTGTGACCGCCAGTTCATCCGGTGACTGAAAGAGGATCGCATCCTTCATGGGAAGGGATGATACGCCGCTTTTGCGCGGCAGGACGGAACCATCTCCCACAAAAGAGACCAGCCCTTGTTTTTGAAGCTGCTGCCTGATATAGTCGCGGTCATCCGCAAGATCTGCGATCTGCTGCAGCTTTTCAGACGAATGTGCTTTTGCATAGAGTGATTTTCTGACGCATACCGGCAAATACTCAAATAAAATTTTGATCAGCTCACCGCTCATGACGGTCCGGCCCCTCGCGGGAAACCCTACCTGAAAACGGATCAGAACGCTCCCATCAGATACGCCGATGCTGACAGCGCTTCTTTTCAGCACTTCCTGTCCCGGGGAGCTGACGGACATCAGTCCGCTTTTTCCCGATCCGTCCGCTTTCTTTGAAAACTCCCGGATCTGCCTGCCGAAAGATCGCAGCAGATGGTCCTCCAAGGATACTCTGCGGGAGTCTGTATCATATAACTGCTTCGCAAAACCCGCCTTGTCCCCCGATACTTTCACGGAAAGCCTGGAAGGCGACGCAAAAGGATCTCCCTGAACATGATCGATATTCAGGATATAGTCACCGAAATCATAACTGCCTTTTGTATCTTTGTAGGCCGGATATCCCTTATGGTCTATCCGCTGTAATATATTTCTTAGATCATTTGAAGTCATTGTTGTTTTCCTCAGATATGAAAGATGGTGATACTTCATACTCCAGTTTCATCCCGCTGATCGGATGCAAAAAGACCAGCCTGTCGGCGCACAGACAAAGCTGCCGGATCCCTTTTTGGTTAGTTAACGCTTGCGAACTTTCCATCCCGTATTTCCGGTCTCCGAGAAGCGGCATTTTCGCATGGCTCATCTGCGCCCGGATCTGATGGGAACGGCCTGTTTGAATATCGATCCTGCAGTGCAAAACACCGTCTTCGTTTTTTATCACTTTACAGGTCAGGCGTGCTTTTTTTGCTGCTGCGGCCTGTTTTCCCCCGCCTGCTTTTCCATCCGGAGCGGTGACGATCTCCGCGGTCCTGGTCTTTGCGTTTTTCAGGATATAGTCCGTCAAAGTCAGTTCTTCGATCACATTCTCCCCGGAAT
>JAEEKC010000348.1 GCA_016282215.1 Lachnospiraceae bacterium | reverse complement strand
TTATATGATGATACAAACTATATCTGGAGAACAGCGGATACTTTTTTGAGAACAAGGATCAGTCTGGGGCATGAGGGGATCGAAACTTTTGGCCTGACACTCCTTGGACAAAAGATCAAGTGGGTAGGTTCCGGCGGCGTCAGGGCACATCCCGATTGGATATACAATTATGTGGATTGTTCCTACCTGAAATATCTTCTCAATTATGGTCTGATCTTTTTTATCCTGCTGATGCTTGCCATCATACTGCTCGGCAAGTGGGTCGCGGATCAGAAAAATCCGGGTATGGTCATTGCGTATCTGATCTGGCTTGTTTTCGGAATGATCGATGCGGAGTTATTTGAACTGGCTTTCCAGCCGTTTATGCTGCTTTTGGCAAAACCGCTGGCGGAGGCGGCGCCGGCGTTATTCACAGCTCCACATACCATCTCGCAATCCCGCAGGCGCAATGCGCCTGCTCTACTGTCAGAAAATCGTTACTATTCACAGTAACTCCGCACAACGATCTCGCAGGCACGGCACTACGTGCCTTTACTGCCGCTGTGCGGCTGCCTGCTCGATGTCGGCAGAGTTCCTGCTTCGCTGTCATGATATGAATTTGCAGACAGTCTCTTACGTGCAAGCCCGACGATTCTGTCAGAAAATTCATATCGACTGTGAATAGTAACAAAAAAGTGGTTGACATATTATGTAACCGTTGCTATACTGAGCATGTAACAAATTTGTAACATTTATGTAATTTTTTGGAGATCGTATGAATCGAGTAGTAAAAAAAGGAATGATGGCTGCAGCGGTGATGTTTGCAGCAACGCTATATACAGTTACCCCGGCGAAGGCTCAGCTGAATCTGCATGCTGGTGCGGGACTCTATGTGATCGCGCCCTTGATGGAGATCAAGACGGATGATGACTTTGTTCCGCCGGCAGTGACGGATACGCAGACGCAGGTGGAAGAGAGCGTCGGACAGGAAGAGGAGGCGCTGCAGACAAATGCAGCTGTCGATGAGTCAGCAGGATCCGTATCGGAGGATTCCGCAGATGACGAACTGTTCGTGATCAATACAGATACAACTGTTTCCGGCGATTCCGCAAATCTTCTGACATCTGAAGGCGCAACGGTGATCGATGCATCTTCCATCAGCGATAAAGAAGAGACACCGGTGCTTACCGGCGGTGCGGGCAGCATGGTCGTTGAAAGTGATCTGTTTTCCGAAGAGGAAATGGCAGATGAATTCGCAGAAGAGGAAGCGGCGGGCGGCGCTTTCGGTTATACCCACCTTGGCGTGGTTTTGGTGGATGATCATTTGAATGTCCGTGCTTCTGCAGAAGAGGACAGCAAGGTAGTCGGCAAGATGGAAAGTGATGCCGGTTGTGAGATCTTAGATGTTAAGGGAAATATGGCACATATTACATCCGGTTCCGTGGAAGGTTATGTAAACCTGGATTATCTGGTTACCGGTCCGGAAGCGGTTGAGTATGCGCAGTCCGCAGTGAAAGAAACGGCAACTGTCAGCTGTGACGGCCTGAAGCTTCGTGAAGATAAGAGCACGGACGCACCGGTCTACAGCATGGTGGCATACGGCGAGCAGCTTGAGGTTATTGAAAAGGATGACGAATGGGTTGCAGTCAAATATGACGGCAAGAAGCTGTATGTTGCTGCTGATTATGTATCAGTCGGCATTCAGCTGAAAACAGCACTGAATATGACAGAATTCCTGTATGGCTCGGGTGTATCCGATGTCCGTATGGAGCTTTGCGAATATGCGAAGAAGTTTGTGGGTAATCCGTATGTATGGGGAGGCACTTCCCTGACGAAGGGTGCCGACTGCTCCGGATTTGTTTTGAGTGTTTATGCAAAATATGGTATTTCACTGCCGCATTCATCCAGGGCGCAG
The DNA here is from genome assembly GCA_016282215.1 of Lachnospiraceae bacterium. Lineage (GTDB taxonomy): Bacteria > Bacillota > Clostridia > Lachnospirales > Lachnospiraceae > RGIG7926. Next base: position 5,162 of record JAEEKC010000348.1, on the reverse strand, counting down.
GCAAACTGTGGAAAGCGGATTTCAATGTCTGAGGCAAGACCGGGCGACCTGGTATTCTATGCAAAGGGCAAGAGGATCAATCATGTCGGTATCTACATCGGTGGTGGCCAGATCGTCAATGCAAGTTCACCGAAGACCGGTATCCGTATTGCTAACGCATACTACAGAACGCCGGTAGCAGTCGTGAGGATTTTGCCGGATTAAGAATGTATAAACAATATACAACGGGTGCTGAAGAATAACAAAGGCTTCCCTCTCTGGGGGGCTGACTGAAGAGAGAATAAAGAAGCCGCCGATTGCTTGCAGTGATTGGCGGTTTTTTTTGTGAGTAAAAAAGTGAGATTCCATGCAACAGATGAATCACAATATGATACTATAAGGATAAGTGAGGATCAATCGATCGATAAACTACTGATCAATAACGAGGGAAAACGCATGCGAAGCGAAACCAACATGACGGAGCTGGCGAGATTGGCCATAGCCGGCGACAGAGAGGCTTTCGGGTCGTTGTACGGCCTGATAGCGGGCAAATTATATAAAACCGCATATTATACGCTCGGGAACAAGGAGGACGCAGAAAACGCTGTCAGCGACGCTGTTCTCGATGCCTGGGCGGGGATTTCATCTTTGCGGGATCCGGCAGCATTTCAGGCGTGGATTTTTGCGATCCTGAATAATAAGTGTAAGCGGATCCTGCGGGAGTATGTCAGAAACAGGGAAAAGGGGAGCGATACGCCGGTGGAAGATCTTGCGGAGCTGCTCGGAAAAGAGGATGGCAGCTTGTCTCAGGCTGAGGATCAGCAGCTGGTAGAGGAGGCTTTCAAAGTACTGACTGAGGAGGAACGGCAGATCGTTTCGCTGACGGTATTCGGAGAATATGACAGCGGGCAGATCGCAAAGCTGTTGTCGCTGAACCGGAATACGGTACGATCGAAATACAGCAGGGCGCTGATCAAAATGCGGGAAGTGCTGAGCGGGTAGGGAAGTGAAAAGTCCGGCATGAGAATACGGAACCGGAAAACTGCTGATCAATGAAAGAGCAGGAAGAATGAGACGGTGATGATATGAACGGAAATGGAATCAATCAAAACAATGTGAATAAATTACCGGAAGAGAAGGAGAAAGATTTGATGAATGAAAGAGAATCTGTCATGAAATCAGATCAGATCGATCCTCATACAGAGACCGAAATGGATACGGCGATCGATCCTTCCATTGCAGAGAAATTACAAAATGCGGGGCCGGAGTTGCCGGTGAGTCTGTCGGTCGAAAGCATGATGGCAAAGATCGCAAAGATGACGCCGGAAGAGCTTGCGGCGCGCCGCGAGAGCGTGGATCTGCCGGAGGATATGGGCAGCGACGTAACGATCATGCCAGGGAATGGGCGCAGTAATGCTACAATCCAGCCGATGGATGAGAACAATGATGTACCGGACTCAACGGATGATCGTCCGATTAGCGGCGCAAATATTCGTAGTGCGAATGATCGTATATTGGAAAATGATAAAGCCGGGACAGTTCGAGATCATGGTACAGATGGAAGTGAACCTGAGAAAAAGGCTTCGTTTATCCGGCGTTATCGCAGATTTATCTATCCGATGGCTTCTGCGGCAGCTCTTTTGATCGTTGTCGGGATCGCGGTCTTTGCAAGGAAGAACGGCATGCTGCACAGCGGCAGTGAAAGCGCCAAGATGGCAGAGTCGGCATCATTTGATGCAGCTGCAACTGCCGAGGCCTATGAAGATGCCGATGATGCTGCATATATGGAAGGTGAGAGCGCCATGTCAGAGGCGGCCGCCGATGATATGTCGAACGCAGTCAGCGGGGCTGTTTCGTCAGCAGCTGCGTCTTCCGAGGCGGCAGCAGGTGATGATGACGCCGGCAGCGGACAATATGAAAAGGCTTATGAACGCCTTGCGCAGATGCAGCAGATGCAGACTGAGATGCTGGGGCTGATGGTCAATGGCGCAGCAATGGAAGAGACAGCGGAAGAAGCGGTGGCTGAAGATATGCCGGCGCCGGCTGGTGAGTCGGATGATGCGAAAAGCTTTTTGGCTGGACCGGATGTTTCATTGGATCATGCCGCAGGAGAAGCGGTAACGAAAAACGCGCGTGGCGCGCTGACGTCAGAAAAAGCGGATGACACGGCATCGGAGGGCGTGGATTTTACGGATACCAATGTCAGGACTCAGGGCGTTCTGCAGGGGGATATCGTCAAAACCGACGGGATGTATATCTACGTTTATGATGAGAGAACGGAGCATATCCGGATCTATGAGCCGATGGACGGAAAGACGGAGGAAATAGGAAGTGTTTCGGTCGTTTCGGATATCACGCGCGGCGGCGAGCTGTATGTCCTTGATGATACCTTGGTCTTCTTGGGTGAGAGTAACGAAGGGGGCTATGAAGAGGTTAAAACAGTGATCCTGTTATACGATATCTCGGACCGCTATGCGCCTGCATTTAAGACGATGCTGACCCAGGACGGCAGCCTTTATTCATCAAGACTGACCGACGGGATCTTATACACCTTCTCAAAGAAATGGTTTGATCTGCAGAAGGTGCAGCGTGAGGTGCCGAGAACCTATATCCCTATGGCAGAGGATCAGCTGATCCGGCCGGATGATATATGTGTGCCGCCGGACATCATGCAGTCTGAGTATGCGGTGATCACATCCCTGGATATCACGCAGGATACGTTTGCGGATAAAAAAGCGGTTCTGGCAGGTTCTGATCTTTTATATGTCAGTGAGGATCAGATCTATTTGGCTGACCAGCTGTTCAGCTGGAGCAGTTTTGAGCCGCAAAGTGATACACAGATCCTGCGGTTCTCATATCAAAATGGCGTGATCGGCCAGGAATCCAAGGGAACGGTTCCGGGCTATATCAAAGATGATTACTGCATGGATGAAAGAAACGGGAAGCTTCGGCTGGTGACCACATATACAGAGGACGGAGCAACTTACAATGCTCTCTATGTGCTCGATGAGAATTTAAAGAGAATCGGCGTGATCAAGAAGATCGCGGAAGGCGAGACCATTCGGAGTACCCGATTCCTGGGGGATACAGCCTATTTCGTAACGTTCCGGAATACGGATCCGCTCTTTGCAGTGGACCTGTCAGATGATACCGATCCGCGGATCATCGGGTATATCAAACTGCCGGGATTTTCAGCTTATCTGCATCCGTTAGGCGACGATTTTATGCTGGGGATCGGTTATCATACGGACCAAAGCGGTTTTGCGCAGGGGGTCAAGGTATCTGTTTATTACATGGCTGATCCGAAGAATATACAGGAGACGGATACGATTGAAATGAGCTTTGATGACGCTGTGGTTTTGCAAAATCCCAAAGCGCTGTATTTTGACCCGGATAAGAAACTTTTCGGATTTGCGGCATTTTCGTATGACTTGTTTGAAGACGATGATCCGCAGGAAGCATTCCTGGTATTCTCCTATGAAGATCCGGTCTGCATAGATAATGTGCTCACATATGAATTCGGCAAGAGCGGCGGTACAATGGCGCGGGAAACAAGAGGTATGCGCATCGGCGATCACCTGTATGTTGTAACCGCCGGATACGGGATCTCGTCCTTTGATGCCGCGAATATGAAGATCGTGCAGGATGGTGTGAGATAGAGTGCCATTGGGGGGGGTCATTGGGGACGGTTCTTTCTGACAACCTTTTCAAGGTTGTCAAGGAGAACCGTCCCCATCTGACATCAAAACGGCCTTGTTAACAACTGCTAGAAAATGCGTGAAAATACTTGAAAAAAGAAAAAAGTGATATACTGAATTTGTACATTAAATGACCATGAGGTACATAGGTTACACGCGAAAAACCCCGGTGGCGCGTCACCGGGGTTTTTCTTATCCGTTGTTACAAGCAAAATATTATATCATGTGAATAGTGAGTCGACTATTGTTGACTCACTATTTATTTAGCGGAAATATGGTCATTTTGAAAGGCCTTGATAGTAAAAGAAAATTCCGTATGAAAGACTAAATTCAAAACGATGATTTGCCACAGTCAGACAAATCTGATAAAATGTTATGCCATAGATGATTGTAATCAAGAGTCTGTGGTTGTCAAAAAGAACCGTCCCCAATGACAACTATTATTCAATACGGAGGAAGCCGCGTGGACCCGCACTTAGTCATACAACTGATCATATTGGTGATATTGCTTCTGTTATCCGCTTTCTTTTCGTCTGCGGAGACGGCGCTGTCGGCTGCAAATCCTGTTCGGATCCATGCGTTGGCAGAGGAAGGCGATAAAAGAGCGAAACGGGTGGATTTTATACTGGCACATCCGGGGAAAATGCTTTCCACAATTTTGATCGGAAATAATCTTGTTAATATATCTGTGACATCCCTGGCTACAACGCTGACCATTAAGTTGTTTGGCAGTGTTCTGGTGGGAGCGATGACGGCGATCCTGACGATCCTGGTACTTTTGTTCGGAGAGATCATCCCCAAGACGGCTGCCAGGCTGTATTCCGAAAAGTTAGCACTTGCTTACTCTTTTTGGATCAGGCTTCTGATAGTGGTACTGACGCCGGTCATCTTTTTGGTGGATATACTGTCAAAGTTTTTCCTGACCATTGCCGGGCTGGATCCGTCAAAGCGCCCCAGCGTCATGAGTGAAAAAGAGCTGATCACTTATGTGGATGCCAGCCATGAAGAGGGCGTGATCGAAACGGATGAAAAAGAGATGATCCTGAATGTGTTCGATCTGAATGATTCCCTGGCCAAGGATATCATGATCCCGAGGATCGATATGACCATGATCAATGTGGAAGCATCTTACAGGCAGCTTCTTTCGCTGTTTCAGGAAAGCATGTATTCCCGTATTCCCGTCTATGAAGAGGATACGCAGAATGTGATCGGCATTGTGATGCTTAAGGATTTTTTCCTGATCCAGAATCAGGCGGGTTTTTCCATTCGGAGTATCCTGCGTGAGCCATATTACACCTATGAGACCAAGAAAACCGATGAACTGCTTCATGAGATGCAGGAGAGCAGTTCGTCGCTGGCGATCGTGCTGGATGAATACGGATCGGCAGCGGGGCTGATCACCTTGGAAGACCTGCTCGAAGAGATCGTAGGTCAGATCCGGGATGAGTATGATGAATCGGAAAAAGAGCTGATCCGGCAGACAGA
>JAEEKC010000347.1 GCA_016282215.1 Lachnospiraceae bacterium | reverse complement strand
TATATTTCAAGACGCTCTGATGGCCTTTGGCTGCTCTATATCAATACCTGATAATAGCCAGTCAAACTCACGCCAGGTAAGGCTACGCACTTCATCTTTGTTGCGCGGCCAACGATACCTTCCGTGGACAGCCGTAAGCCTTTTGTACAGAAGCACAAAGCCATCCGGTTCCCACATGAGGATCTTCAGGCGGTCGGCCCTTCTGCCGCAGAACAGAAATATGGCGCTGCATCTCGGACTCATATGCAGTTTGTCCTCAACAATGGCGCAAAGCCCGTCTATGGATTTCCTCATGTCGGTGTAGCCGCAGACAATGTAGATTTCATCTGCAACTGTGATATCGCCGATCATGAGTAACTCCTCAAGATTGACAGTGTCTTGGAAACCAGGATCGGATCCGCACCATTGCTGAGCGAGATATGAATGTCTCCAAAAGTGATCTCTATCATATGTGAATTGTCAAGGTACGGTGATGCTGACGGCATTTCTGCCTTGGGCATCGTGGCATCGGGTACGATGTCCAACTTAACGACTTCCTGCATGGGGGCTGTTAAGTCATATACATCCTGCGGTTTTCGGGGTGGTATTGCAAAAGCACATTTCCGAAGCCGCTTGATGGCACTGTTGAAGGTGTGACGGCTTATTCCATGGGCAAGACACCATTGGGCATCCGTCATGCCGCTCCTGCGGCACTCCTGGATGAGCGCATACCACTCCTCCTTGCTACGATACGTGAGATCTGACATATGCATTCCTTTCTGTGTAACACTAAAACGTGGTGAACTTGTTTGAAATGTCACACCAAAATGTAGTTAATGTGTCAGATCTATTATGAACCTATTGGGGCGCGGATGCTATCCGTCGAATTATTAACCGCTTACAAAAAACGGGATGGAGCGCTCCATCCCGCTTTTTTTATTTTGTTTATTTCTTCTTCACTTTTTTCGTATTTATACTACTCACCGGTTTCGTTACTTTATACTTTACTTTTTTCGATGCTCCTGCTTTTTTACATATGGAAACAACCTTTTTTTTCGACATATCCGAGCAGCACTTGATCGTTACTTTCCCCTTCATTCCGGTAAATGTTTTCTTGGAAACACTCTTCACTGAAAACTTCACTTTCGTAAAATCTACGGTCTTTAACTTATCTGCTCCGGCAAACAGTTTGTTACCGAGTTTTATATTTTTACTTTCAATCTTTACTGTCTTCAGATTCTTGCATTTACTGAAAATCTTATTCTCCAGCTTTTTGATATTTTCGCCGATCACGATCTTGTCTGCATTCCCACAATTCTTAAACGCATCCGGATTGATCTCTACCACCTTGCAAAGTTTCCCATCGATCTTGACGGTAGAAGGCACTTTGATCGTCTTCGCATTTTCATTTGCCGGTTTTTCGTAAGAAACCTGATTCTTTTTATCGGATGAAGCCGGATTTTCCAACGATATCGGTTTAAATACTCCTTTATTTGTAACCGTCAACTTAACATCTTTAACAGATATCTTTTTAGGCTCTGGGTCTTTCAACGGCTTCACAAGCTCTGCCTGATTCATTACTACAGCCGTATTCGCATTAGACTGTTTTTCCTCTTTTGCCGGTGCAGGAATATCTGTCTCGATATAACAGCTGCTCTCCATTGCAAAAACCTTTTCTTTCTCACCGATCGTAGCAATGAAAGATGCCCTGTACTGATATCTTCCGCTTTTTTCCACCTTCACACTGAGGCTTTCTTTTGTTTCACCATCCAATGCGGCATAGTCATTTTTCGCTTCGTCCCATACATACCATTGGCCGTCCGCTGTCTTTAGAGCGGACACCTCTTCGTCATAACCGGAAATCGCCTTCAACAGAATATTAGTTCCATACTGATACTTTGCAGCAGAGTCCGAAATGGTTTTTTCGTCATCGCCGCAAACAGCATTGATCTTCAGATTAACCGGCATGTTTTTCTGCAACCGGACCGGATAAATTTTATAAGAATACTGGTATTCTTTTTCATTCTTCGCAGCGTTTCCTGAAACAACGCACCGGATTTGGGAACCGTCCACAGTTTGTTTCAGGGAATCATCTGTGGCTCCGTCGATCTTCTCCCACTTATCATCCTCCTCATCAACGCATTTTTCCCATTGATACGTAAGCGGATTCTTTGTCAGATCAAAATCATAACCATGGTAATCCTCCTCTACCTCCGACCATTCGACATTCGCCGTCAGCGTGACCTCTTCATCATAATCATAATAGTCCTTATCTATGGTTATATACCGCTCCATCGGAATAAAATAGTATATCGTATATTCAGCATACCCTGTAAAAGAGAACTCTTTTTCCGTGCCCTTATCGATCACACCGGTAACGGCGCAGCGATAGCCTTCATATCTGTCAGTACCGATTACAGTGATATCGAAAGTATTCTTCGTTTCTCCTTCGATCGCTTTCCAGTTTAGGATTTCTTCTCCCGTTTCCTTATCCTTCGTATAATATCCTTCTTCCCATTGATAGCTGTAATCACTGACATTATATCTCGGTTTTGCGCTTATCAGTTCACCGTCGCTCCACTCTTCTTCTATAAGTGGATACGGAGCGGCAAGAAGCGTAGTTTCATAGCCGGACAACTCTATAACGTCTCCGTTCCTGCTTGTATGATCTGCGACAGTATATACATAAAACGGTTCATCCGGCTCTACATAAAAGTTCAGATCGGTCACTGTCTGCGAATATACATCTTCCCCTTTTGTCAGCGTCACGGTAACATGGCAGGTATACATCTCATATTCATCCCCTGCCACGATCTCATACTTTTTCTCTGTGCAGCTGCAAGACTTAAGTACCTGCCCGTCATCCTCATCGTAACCTACTTCATACCATTGATAGGACAGCTCCGGCTCATACCCGTCATCCATAAGCCCCTTTGCAAATTCGCTGTAATCACCATCAGCCGAAAATGTGATCTTCCTTCCGGGAATCTCATGAAAGGGCTCGCCATTGTAGACCGGAACGAAGAGAGCATTCTCATCATTGTCATCATTCGTTTGTGCTTCTAATGTTTCATCGGTCGGATTCGGCGACTGTGCCCCAAGACTGCCTATTCCCGGCAATGTAATGATCATGGCGGCTGCCAATAGTGTTGTCAGCAGTTTCTTTCTCATGTTACCCCTCCTTATTATTCTGGTTGTCTCTGGTATCAATGCGGTGTCAAGTGTGGGCGATTCGGTGTCAAGTGTGGGACGGTTCGGGGTCAGATGGGGACGGTTCGGTGTCAGATGGGGACGGTTCGGTGTCAGATGGGGACGGTTCGGTGTCAGATGGG
>JAEEKC010000044.1 GCA_016282215.1 Lachnospiraceae bacterium | reverse complement strand
CGATACCGCCTTTGAGGAGGTTTTTAAGGGCGCCGAAAAGGATACCGAAGTCACCCAGCAGATGCTCAAGTGGCTGGATAAAAAGGAGCTGCAGGAAGAGCTGAAAAAGATCGACCGTGACGTGGAGTGGGCAAACCGCCATCATGCGGACGAAATGAAGATCGACAAAGAGGACGTGGAGACCAAGTTCAAGCAGCGGCTGAAGGACCAGACGGAAGAGCACAACGGCGGTTCTTTCTGGATCGGTACTGCGGGAGCCACGCCTTTCGGCAATGCCGGCAATTATATCGGCGGCGTCAGAGTCGGCGGCGCCAGCGGTTACCAGTCAGCCTTTGAAGTCGTCGGTGCCAGAAAATTCCGTGATTTCCGCGATGACAGGGTGTTGGAAAACCGCCAGTTCCAGGTGGCGCTTCGAAGACTCAGGCAGTTTTCAACAAAGCTGGATATTCCGAAAACGGAACTGGATATTGACGGCACCATCAACAAAACCTGCAATAACGGCGGCATGCTGCAGATCGAGATGATGCGGCCGCGCAAGAATGCAGTCAAACTTCTTTTGCTCATGGATTCCGGCGGAACCATGATCCCATACTCATCGCTGGTGAACGAACTGTTCCAGACCGTGAGTAAGTCCAATCACTTCAAAGACGTGAAATGCTATTATTTCCATAACTGCATTTACTCTAAAGTCTATAAAACACCGGAGTGTGAAAACGGAGACTGGGTGGATACGGAATGGATGTTCCGGAATCTTTCTTCGGACTACAAGGTGATCATAGTCGGCGATGCCGCTATGGCACCGGAAGAGCTTTATTCCACAACGGGTAATTACAGAGGACCCAACGGCGGTCTGTCCGGATGGGACTGGCTCAAACTCTTAAAGAGCCATTATAAAAAGATCATCTGGATGAATCCGAAAAAAGCGCCCCGCCGAGCGCCCTGGAGAGAAGCGGAAACCGCCATCGGAGAACTGCTGCCCATGTACAAACTGACGGTCAGCGGTCTGAACCAGGGCATGAAGAAACTGATGGAGACAAGGTGATCAGCTTGGCGGAAAATGGCAAGGCGCAAAAACAGGATCTGACAGGTCATGGCGGTAATGGTTTGTCAGGCAGAAAAATGATGAAGAAGATCGGCCTTCTGATAGCGGGATTTGCGGCTGCGCTTTTTCTTGCGGTGCTGCTGTTATATATTTCATCCCTGATCCCGGATGAAAGTGTGCGGGAAAAGTTCGCCGAGTCTGCGGATATACTTTGTGAAAAGGACGTATTTTTCTGTGCGCAGAAGGATTATAATTTCAGCAAGATTGACAGATATGCGGATGCCATCCTGCTGAATATAGCCTGGAATCTAAAGAGCGACCTGCCGTCACTGATGTGGACGCCCTATTACAGCAGCGGCTTTCAGAATGAGAATAACAATCTTTATGATGCCGTTCACGTGGGAAAAGATGAAAGTACTACGGGATCACTGAAGGAATACGTCAGATACTGGCACGGTTCGGCAACCATCATGCGGATACTTCATATGTTTCTGAATATCCGCGGTATCTATCTGCTGCACGGCATATTGCTGATCCTTCTGACGCTGATCACGGTCGGGTTATTGATCTCAAGAAAAATGCTTGCCGAAGCCATCGCGCTTATCATCGGGATGGCGGGCGTTAATATATGGTTTGTGCCCTTGTCCCTTGAGTATTATTGGACCTTCCTTTGTATGCTGGTCGCATCGATGGTTGTGCTCAGGTTTGCGGAAAAGGGAAAGAAAGAATGGTTTTTGTTTATTTTCTTTATGACAGGGATCGTGACAGCCTATCTGGATTTCCTTTCGACGGAGACTGTTACGCTGACGGTGCCGCTGCTGCTGGCCTACAGATATGAACGAAAAGAGGAAAAGAAAAGCGGCGGATTTCGGCAATATGCCGGCTACAGCATGATCTGGGGTGTCGGATATGTCGGGATGTGGGTATCGAAATGGATTCTGGCTGCCTGTATTACCGGTGAAAATATGCTGCCCTATGTCAGGGGACATGTCAGTGAACGCATGGGCAGGAATATTTCGGGACTGAGCACGTTTTCCCGGTTGTTTGGCACCATTGGAAAAAATCTCGCCTGCCTCTTTCCATGGGGATATGGCGCCCCGGGAGCAGTTTGCGGGATTGCAATTCTGATCATCGCGTTGTATATTGGATTTGTCTACCGAAGCGGCAAAAAAGCCGGTGGTGACATATTGATCTATGCGGCGATTGCGGCCATACCGTATGTTCGCTATTTTGTATTGTTTAACCATTCGTTTTTGCATTATTTTTTCACCTACAGGGCACAGATCGTTACGATCATGATACTGTGCCTTGCATGGTTTGATGCAGTAAACTGGGGGATTGTCAAAAAAAGCAGGGGAAAAAGAAAGAGGTAAGGTAGTATAAAAACTACTGTTCAAACTGTTCAAACTGTTCAAATGGAGGTAATGAATTGATGAAAAACGGGACGATCCAAAAGAGAAGAAAACAGTTTCTTGCGACCCTGCTTGCCTGGCTGCTTGTATTGCAGAGTTTTTCGCCGATGACTGCGTTGGCTGCAAGTTATAGCGGAAATATTGTAAGTGGTTCACTGGGCCTGAATGATTTTGAAGGGGTTTTGCTGGTATCGGGAGATACCATTACGGTTTCCGGCGCAGGTTATGTGGCATTTCAGAATTTTGATTCCGGATTTGTCCTGAACAATCCGGATTCCGGCAATGATTCAATTGAAAAGTATTCGGCTTCAGGTCCGGTTACGGTGATCGGAGTAAGTTCTGAAAGCACAAAAATAAACCAATTTGCCGGATGGATCTATTCGGGTTATGAAGGATCAGGAGATATGGCTGTCTTTGCGCTTGTCAAAAAGGATGAATGTAATGCGATCCTGGTCACGAATAACGGCGAAGAAGGCGGAGAGTTTAGCGGTCCGTTCATCGACGGACAACTTGTGCCGACTGTTTCACTGCCGCAGAGGACCGGTTATGTATTTGACGGGTTTTACGTCAATGGTCAGCAGATCATCGACGGTCAGGGACAGTGGAAGGTAGTTGAGATAAAAGATAGCGAGGACCAGGTACTCTGGTGGATCTCAAAGACTGAGCAGAAGTATTACTTTCACAAAAGAGACGGCGTGACACAGGCTCAGCTTTCCACGATCAATATGGAAGCTCGTTGGACACCGATCACATATCAGATTGCTTTTGATGAAAAAGGCGCTACTAATACCATGGCGCCAATGACAGGACTGAAATATGATACGGAGTATACGATTTCCGCAAATACGCTAACCAGGGATTATTATGACTTTGACGGATGGAAGGTCCAGGGCAAAGAGACCACTTATGACAATCAGGCAACTGTCAAAAACCTGACTGCCACGAATAATGACACAGTGACACTTGAGGCGCAGTGGAAAAAGAAGGATTATACGATCACCCTTAAACCGGAAGGCGGAAGTATTAATGATACCAATTTTGTAAATGGTGAAACAAGCGGCACCTATCAGCGGACATATCAGGTCGGAGATACGGCATTTACGCTGCCGACACCGACGAAGGCAGAGTGTCAGTTCAAGGGCTGGAAACTCGGCGATGCAGATCCGGTCACGAATGTACAGATCAATACGACCGCTCCCGTAAACAGAACCTATACAGCCGTATGGCAGATCAATCAATATAATGTGACATTTATGGATGACGACGGAACAACAGTGCTGAAAGCGGCACAAGCATATAACTATAACACGCCGGCTGCAGACATTGTAAAACCTGACAATCCGACGAAGACAAATACGGCAGAGTATACTTACACTTTTACAGGCTGGGATCCGGCAATTTCCAATGTCACGGCGGATGTTATTTATAAGGCGACCTATTCAGGTGTGAAAAACTCTTACACGGTAACCTGGAAGGATGAGGACGGGACTGTCATCGATGATGGAACTTACGAATATGGCACGGTATCGGGAAATCTTGTAAAACCTGCCAATCCGACGAAAGCACGTACGGATGAATATACGTACACTTTTGCAGGCTGGAGTCCGGCAATCACTGATGTGACAGGCAATGCTACTTATACAGCGACGTATAAAGAGGAGAAAAACAAGTATAAAGTTACCTTCGTTGATGAGAATGATAAACCTATCAGTGAGAACACTTACGATTATGGCACGGTATCAGGAAATATCATAAAACCTGCCGATCCGGTGAAGGAAGCTACGCCGGAGTATACCTATACTTTTGCAGGCTGGGATCCGGCGATCACTGCTGTCACAAAAGATGCCACTTATAAGGCTACTTTTACATCGGTGAAAAACAAATATAATATCACCTGGAAGAATGAGGATGGGACAACCATCAAAACAGATTCCGTTGCGTATGGCACGGCTGCAGGCAATCTCGCAAAACCGGATGCACCGACCAAGGCCGCAACAGCAGAGTATACCTATAGTTTTGCGGGCTGGAGTCCGGCACTTGCTGACGTGACAGGCGCGGCCACTTATACAGCCACCTTTACGGGTGTGAAGAACAAATTTAATATCACCTGGAAGGATGAGAACAATAATACCATTCGAACGGATTCCGTTGAATATGGTACGAAGAAAGAAGAACTCAATGCACCGGAAGCACCGACCAAGGCTGCAACCGCGGAGTATACCTATACTTTTGCGGGCTGGAGTCCGGCACTTGCTGACGTGACAGGTGCGGCCACTTATACAGCCACCTTTACGGGTGTGAAGAACAAAT
>JAEEKC010000346.1 GCA_016282215.1 Lachnospiraceae bacterium | reverse complement strand
GGTGGAGTTTATTGCTTTGATCGTATACGCTTAAATCGATAAAATCGAGGATTCAGTAACTATCTACGTATTTAATCATCCGGAAAATCATCCTCGCTCAGCTCTCCTTCTGCAATCTTCTGATCCAGCCAGAGCTGCAGCGAGCTGATGGAAAGCGCCAGTTTGTCCAGCCTTCCCTTGATCCGGATAAAATCATCCCTTTCATAATCATTGATCCGACCGTCTTCCACGATCTCGAGGAGGCGGTCTTTTTCTTTTTCCAAATGATGCAGACCGTTTAAGGTCTCGACAGCGATCTGGGACAATTCTTTCATTTCCACCGGGTGTACATATTTTTTTCCGATCTCGCAGTCATGAGAGCAGTAGTAATTGCAAAGCTGCGGCGCTTTATAGCACTTCGCCATGGCGATGATATCATCCGGCAGGATGCGGACCTTTTCATTCTCGATCTTTTCAATCCGCTCCGGAGAGATGTATTCCATCAGTTCCCCGGCCTTTTCCCTGGTCAGCCCCTGTTCTTCCCTGGTCAGCTGGTAGATGGATTTATTCGCTTTTGTGGATTTTCTTCCCATATCTTTGCCTCTCAAATTTATCAGTAATTTTCGGCTGCGTATTCTCATACCGGACTTTACACTACCATTAATAACTGATTTAGTGTTTGCTGACATTACGCATCCGATCAAGTTCATTGTAGTGGAAACGCAGCTGCTTTGCAATATGGATCATACACTCTGTGTGGTCTATTTTGCGAAAACCGAAAAATAGACAGGCATTATTCCCGAAAAATATCATGGAGCGTCGGGTAACATTTTGGTAGGATAAATCCAACATACAAACCGGCAGCGACAATAGAGTCGTAGGTTTTTATCCAGAGGCAGTGTAAGGTCCGGTATGAAAATCCGAAGACAAGAAACTGCTGATGAGAAAGGAAGGGTAAAGATATGTTAAACTTCACAATGATCCAGATCGGAATTATTTGCCTGATCGTCGTATTTCTGATCGTACTGCTGTTCACGAGTTATGTGAAAGCTCCCCCCGACAGGGCGTTCATTATTTCAGGACTGAAGAAAGAGCCGAAGATCTTAACCGGACGCGCAGGACTGAAGGTTCCGTTTTTCGAAAGACTTGATAAACTGTATCTCGGTCAGATGTCCGTAGACATCAAAACAGAGCAGTCGGTTCCCACCAATGATTTCATCAATGTGAACGTTGACGCGGTGGCAAAGGTAAGGATCGAGCCTACCGCAGCGGGTATCCAGTTAGCAGCAAAGAACTTTTTGAACAAATCCTCCAGCCAGATCACGGCAGACCTGCAGGACTCCCTGCAAGGTAACATGCGTGAGATCATCGGTACACTTTCCCTGAAAGAGATCAACACCGACAGGGATTCGTTCTCAGACCAGGTTATGGCAAAGGCTTCCAAGGATATGGCAAAACTCGGTATCGAGATCATATCCTGCAATATCCAGAATGTGACCGATGAAAACGGCCTCATCTCTGATCTTGGTATGGACAATACCGCTAAGATCAAAAAAGATGCAGCCATTGCAAAGGCACAGGCTGAAAGAGATATCAAGGTAGCGGAAGCAGAAGCAGATCAGATATCCAATGATGCCAGAGTGGCAGCGGATACCCAGATCGCACAGCGTCAGAACCAGTTAGAGATCAAGAAAGCTGAGCTGAAAAAGGAATCCGATATCAAGCGTGCTGAAGCAGATGCCGCTTATGAGATCCAGAACCAGGAGCAGCAGAGAAGCATCCAGACCGCAACGGTGAACGCACAGATCGCCAAAGCAGAAAGGGAAGCTGAACTGAAGCAAAAAGAGGTTCAGGTAAAAGAGCAGGAGCTGGCAGCCCAGATCGAAAAGAAGGCAGATGCAGATAAATACGCAGCGGAAAGAGTTGCAGAAGCAGACCTGATCCGTCGCCAGAAAAATGCAGAAGCTGAAAAGTTCGAGCAGGAAAAGGCAGCGGAAGCAAAGAAAGCAAAAGCAGAAGCTGAGAAGTTTGCAGCTGAGCAGGAAGCAGCCGGTATCAAAGCAAAGTTTGATGCAGAGGCAGCCGGTGTATCCGCCAAAGGTCTTGCAGAAGCTGAAGCGATCCGTGCAAAAGGTCTTGCAGAAGCAGAAGCCATGGAGAAAAAGGCAGAGGCTTATCAGAAATACAACAAGGTAGCGATGACAGAAATGATCATCAACGTACTGCCTCAGATCGCAAGCCAGATCGCAGCTCCTTTGTCCCAGATCGACAAGATCACCATTATCGGTGGTGGCGGCGAAGGCGGTAACGGGGTCAGCCAGGTAGCCGACAACGTGCCCATCGTGATGACCAAGCTGTTTGAATCCGTAAAGGAAACAACAGGGGTGGATTTAAAGGAAGTTATGAGAGCTGAAACCTACGACGCCAAGGTGAATAAGAATGTCAATGTGACAGGACTTCCCGAAGCAGCAGTTAATGTGAGTGTCAATGGGGACGGTTCTAAATGACAACCTGAAATGAAATAAAATGCGCCGCATCGAAAGATGCGGCGTGTTTTTTTATCGATGTATTCTCTTGGTGTCAGATGGGGACGGTTCTTTTTGAAGTTGTCAAATGGGGACGGTTCTTTTTGACACCCGTTTTCCAGGGTGTCAAAAAGAACCGTCCCCATTGACAACCCCATTGACACCCCTATTGACACCTTTATTTGTATAGCGATTCTGCCATATCTGCGATATCATTTGCAGCCTTGTGGAGCTGTTCGATGGTAGCATCGATTTCTTCCATCTCGGCGCTTTCATCCGTTACATTATCACTGATCTGGGTGATCTTGGAAAGCATGTCGTTAACGGAATCCTTCATGCCGTTAAGGATTTCACCGATCTGGTTTGTGGTCTCTTTTGTGGAATTGGAAAGGTTCTGTACCTCACTTGCAACAACCGCAAATCCTTTGCCGGCTTCTCCTGCGCGGGCCGCTTCGATGCTGGCATTGAGGGAGAGAAGGTTTGTCTGGTCTGCGATGCCCTGGATGCTGGTGATGATACCCATGGATGCGGCAACGGAATCTTCGATCTTCTTGGCGGAAGCAGCCACATCAACCTGACGGGTTGCCATTTCGCCCATTTGTTTTGTTGCTAGATCCACGGTCTGTGCGATCTCGGAAATGCCTTCTCTGAGGTTGGCGATGCTCGGTGCCATTTCTTCACGGAACCGTTTGGTATTCATTTTTTCAGTGGTGATATCAAGGATCGTTCCGGCAGCCATTAACGGCGTGCGTCTGTCGGCTGACCAGACAACAGTGGAAGAAGAACGTACCCAGCGATAATTGCCGTCCTTGTGCAGCATGCGGTATTCCATATCGAATACAACTTTGCCGGAAGGATCGGACATTTGCTCACCCATTTTTGCGGAAGCCATGGGCACGTCATCCGGATGGATCTTGGTGATCCAGCTGTTCATGATATCCGGGAAATCGACGGAACTTGTATAACCGAGGATGGTTTTGAACTGATCATTGAAGACCATGGGAGAATTCGGATCGGAAATATCATATTTGGTCAGATCCATGGACCAGGATCCCTCGAGCATCATCTTTTCAACAGCACCGGATCTTCTCTGGTCATGTTCGAGGATTTCCTCGGTCCTGCGCTTTTCATCAATGTCGGTAAAGGTACCGATAAATACGATGGGCATGCCATCCGGTTTGCGGATGACTTCGCCTGCAGCATGGAACCACTTATAATCATTGTGTTTCGTTTTTAATCTGTAATCAATATCATACTTTGTCCGGTTTGTGACATCGGCAGCGGCAGCGCCGTAAGCCGCAAAAACCGCCTCCACTTCATCCGGATGCATTAAAGATCCGAGGATGCTCAGATCATCCGGAAGTTCGGCCTTTGAATAGCCGAGCATGCGGCGGAATTCATCGGAGTAGGTGACGCCGTTCTGATTGCCGGTCTCATCAAAGGTGCCGACCCAGATCCCGAGATGCGTGCTGTTGTTCACAGCATCGAGCATGCGCTGATTCAGCTGCGCCTCCGCTTTTGCTTCGGCCAGCTGGCTTTCGAGTTCAGCGATCTTTGCTTCTAATTCCGTGACTTTTGCGTTTTTGCCATTTCCGAACATAATCATAACCTCCCAATTAATTAGTAGTTGGATTCTCCGGTTTTTCGTACCGGACTTTATACTACCTTTAATAGTAGTTGCCCTCGCATAAAACAAAGAACAAACCCTTATAGTCCTTGTTTCAGATATCCCCTGAATAGAAACCCCAAAAATAAATAGTGTAAATATTATAGCACACCTTATATAAAAATGGTACTGAAAAATATGCCGTTTCCATGAGGGGATATGCCATCCTCTCTTATGGTTTTTCTTTACACAAAAGTTTTTGCTGTGATATAATTTGTATGCTTTTATTTCTAACAAAAATACAGACCCGAAAAACAGATAGTTCATGCGCGTATTAAGGCCGGTATGAAAATACTGTGCCGAAAAAAATGAATAATCAATGGTAGTGTAAAGTTCGATATGAAAATACTGTGCCGAAAAAATACTAATCAATTAGCGGGGTAGTTCGTATGAAGGTCAGAAAATTCAAAGTTTCCCTGAAGATCATGATTTCCGTCATCGTTCTTTTAATTCTTTCAGACGTGGTCGTGGGTGTTTTGCTCTATGACAGGGCGAAAAATCTGATGGAGACACAGATCAAGGAAAATGCCATGAACATTGACAGATGCGTGGCGGCTTCGGTTGACGGATCCCTGTTTAAGCAGATTCAGGCTGGTGATGAAAACAGCGACGCCTTTCGGCAGATTCATGATGTACTGACCATCTATCTGGAAAACAGCGGCGTGGAATATTGCTATACGATCCGCAAAAATGATGCGGGTACTGCAGTATTTGTTGTTGATTCCGATCCGGAGGAACCGGGTTTGATCGATGATGAATTCGAAGGTTCTGAAGAGGAGATCGCGCAGGCCTATGCCGGGGAGACCACGGTCAGCAAAGAGCCGTACACCGATGAGTGGGGTACCCATATCAGTGCCTTTTCACCCATTAAAGACGGAAATACCGTTGTCGGCCTTGCCGTTATCGATCTGTCGGTCAACTGGGTCAATGAGCAGACCGGCAAGCTCCTCGGGTTGATCGTCATCGTCTGTCTGGTGGTTTTGGCAGTCGGTGTAGTATTACTCCTGGTGATCATGAAGGTTTTGCTTTCCGGTTTTGTCAAACTCGATGACAAGATCGTGGATCTGCTCCGCGGAGACGGCGACCTGACCAAGCATATTGAGGTCAATTCCGGTGATGAGTTTGAGACCATCGGAAACCATGTCAACGAGCTGCTTTCCTTTATCCATAACGTGCTTGTAAATATCCTGCAGGATTCCAATACGCTTCAGACATCGGCCAGGGCTATCGCAGATGATATGACAACCTGTCTCCGGGATTCGGATGAAGTCAGCACTGCTATGGAAACGCTTTCAGTGTCCATGGCTGATTCAGCGGCTGCCATCGAAAGGATCTATTCGCTGATGCAGGAGATGACGGAAGGCTTTGACAGCGTACAGGGAAAGATCGATGCCGGAACATCTTTTTCCCAGGATATGAAACAAAACGCTGTCAGGATCGGTACACAGGCAGAAGAGGAGCAGAGCCGGGCGCGCGAACAGGTTGCGGCCATGGAAACTGAGGTCCGTGAGAGGATCGAAAGCTCCAAGGCTGTGGAGCAGATCAATGGACTGACCGGCGACATTTTGAATATTTCCGAGCAGACAAACCTGCTGAGTCTCAACGCCAGCATTGAGGCGGCAAGGGCCGGAGAAGCGGGCCGCGGATTTGCGGTGGTTGCTTCCGAGATCGGTAACCTGGCACAGGATTCTGCCAGGGCGGCGGAACAGATTCAGAATCTGGCCTCGGATCTGATCGCAGATGTAAACGGACTTGCCAAAGCTGCTGAAAACATGATCAACTTCATCGAAGAAACGGCCATGAAGGGCTATGGCGATCTGGTGGAGACCAGCGGTGATTACCGCAGCAGTGCAGAACAGATCGATGCGATCATGCAGGAGATGGCACAGATCAGCAGGAAGCTTTCCGGTGATATCGCCAAGATCGGAGATGTGACAAATACTGTCAATCAGGCCGTTTCCGATTCTGCTGCCGGAGTCGGACAGGCCAATGAAAAGACCAGGGATCTTGCGATCCATCTTTCCAATATCGGACAGCAGACCGAAGCTTCCCGCAGCATGACGGATGAACTGTTCGGAGAGGTCAGTCATTTCAAACTGTAGGATAGATGTTAAAGGATGAGAAAGATCCATGGAAATCGTATGATAGATGATCTTTGGGATGGATCGGTTTAAATTACTCAATAAAAAAGAGCGGTCCCGCAGTTTAAACGGGACCGTTTTTGCGTTTATCAGTTAGTGGTTGATCGATCAAATA
This sequence comes from Lachnospiraceae bacterium, assembly GCA_016282215.1. Classification (GTDB taxonomy): domain Bacteria; phylum Bacillota; class Clostridia; order Lachnospirales; family Lachnospiraceae; genus RGIG7926. The sequence continues at coordinate 147 of JAEEKC010000346.1, read as the reverse complement.
ATGACAGACAGGTCATTGTTTTGTCAGTTCCGATCGTATTTCAGACTCAGACAAGTTCCACTTCGATCACATGTGCTCCGCTGCCAAGTTCTCCAAGCTGCGCCGCCGTGATCTGTACAAAGCTTCCCTCTGCTGACAATTCTTTGT
>JAEEKC010000043.1 GCA_016282215.1 Lachnospiraceae bacterium | reverse complement strand
CCATATTCATAAGCAGCAGATCGGCAACGGTCAGCGCAACCATACTTTCAACAACTACCACGGCCCTGGGAACGATTACAGGGTCGTGTCTTCCTTTTATGGAGATTTCGACATTCTCGCCATCGGTATCTACTGTCTGCTGCGGTCGGAAGATAGAAGGTGTGGGTTTCACGTAAGCACGCAGGATTAGTTCGCTGCCGTCGGAGATACCGCCTAAGGTTCCGCCGCTGTGATTTGTCTTTTTGATGATGGGAATACGGTCGGCGATTTCGGGAAATTCTTCTTCATCGGTCATGAACGGATCGTTATTCTCGCTGCCGTGCATTGCAGCGACTTTCACACCATCGCCGATCTCTACGGCTTTGACGGCTCCGATGGACATAACGGCTTTGGCAAGGTTGGCGTCGAGTTTGTCAAAAACAGGTTCGCCGATACCTGCGGGAAGACCGAACACCTTGCATTCGATCACGCCGCCGGCGGAGTCTTTTTCTTCCATACATTTTTTCAGATAAACTTCCGCCTCTGCGGAGGCTTCTTCGTCAGGCATGGCAGTAGGCGTATTCAGGATCGCCTCTTCATTGAACTTTGAAGGATCGATCTCAACCGGGCCGATGCTTTTGGTATAAGCCATCACACGGATGTTCAGCTCGGATAAAAGCTTGGCCGCAATAGCGCCGGCTGCGACTCTGCCGATGGTCTCGCGGCCGGAAGAACGGCCGCCGCCGCGGTAATCCCTGTGGGCGAATTTTTCATCAAAAGTAAAGTCCGCATGTCCGGGACGGTAGCAGTTTGCCAGCGCAGAATAATCTTTTGACTTTTGGGATGTGTTGCGGACCAGCATGGCGATCGGCGTGCCGGTGGTCTGGCCTTCAAAGATACCGGAAAGGATTTCAACCTGATCGGCTTCTTTGCGCGGTGTCGAGATATTACTCTGTCCCGGTTTTCTGCGATCTAAGTATTTTTGAATATCTTTTTCTTCTAAAAAAAGTCCGGCAGGACAGCCGTCGACGATGGCGCCAAGCCCCGGCCCGTGGGACTCTCCGAAGGTATGAACGCGAAACAGATTTCCGAATGATGATCCCGGCATAATATTCTCACTTTCTATGTTGATGAATGTTGGTTTCCTCCGGGGAAACGATAATGCATTAGTGTATAAAAACTATATGCACCCATCTTCGCATAAAATCTTTTTTTCGTCAACTTGTCAGATGGTATGTGGGGCTGTGAATAGTAACAATTTACGCAATTATGCGGTATCGCTTCGGTTGACAGTGGTAATAAAAATGGTATACTTCAAAACAACGACTAAAGACAGTTCAAAATAGGGTTGGAAAGAGGCTGAAAAGGTGCTGGACAATGGCGGATATGAATGAAAAAAAGGGAATGGATATGACACAGGGAAGTCCATTTCAAAGGATTGTGGTTTTTACGATTCCCATGATACTCGGAAACATTTTCCAGCAGCTTTATAATGTTGGGGATACGAAGGTCGTAAGTTATTTTCTGAATGAACATGCTTTTGCAGCGGTGGGAACGACTGCGGTTGTCAGCAATACACTGGTATTTCTGATCAATGGTTTTACACAGGGGTTTGGCATTCTGACCGCGGCTGCTTTTGGAATGAAGGATATAAAGCGGATCCGAAGAAATGTGGCCGGATCGGCTCTGCAGACCACATGTATTACTGCATTGCTTACGATATTTGCATTTCTGACAGCCCGTTCAGTGCTCGTTTTGCTGCAAACTCCGGATGAACTGCTGATGCAGGCGGAAAGCTATATCCGGATCATTTTCATGGGAATGCCATTTACAGCTCTTTATAATCTGACGGCCAATCAGCTAAGATCCCTTGGGGACAGCAAAGTTCCGCTGTATTGCCTGATGGTTTCCATAGGATTAAATCTATTGCTCGATATCCTGTTTGTGGGATATCTGTTTCATTCCATAGAAGGCGCGGCCTATGCAACCGTTGCCTCCCAATGCGTATGTTCGTTTAGCTGTTTTATTTATGGAACGATGCGGTACAGGGAATACCTTCCGGAAAAAGAGGATTTCCATATTGTTGCATCGGAATTTCGGGAACTGTTTTTAACCGGTCTTTCCATGGGGCTTATGGGATGCATTGTGAATATCGGATCGATCATCCTGCAAAGCGGCATTAACGGGCTAGGGGCAGATATCCTGGCAGCCCATACGGCAGGCAGGAGGATCCTTGATATCCAGATGACCCTTGTCTATACCTTTGGCATTACCATGACCACCTATGTCAGCCAAAACTTTGGCGCGGGCAGGATTGACAGGATCAAGAGCGGTGTCAGGACTGCACTGGGGATCGTGACGGCAATGTCCGTTTTTTTGATCTGCTTTTCTATGTTGTTTGCCCGTCCCCTGGTGATGTGGGTTGCGAGCACGAAGAATAATCTGATCATTGATAATGCAGCCATGTATTGCAGAGTGGGAGCATGGTTTTTCCCGGCGCTTGGACCATTATTTGTGCTCAGATGTTCGCTGCAGGGAATGGGACATAAGGCGGCGCCTCTTTTTTCCTCCATTCTGGAACTTTGCGTGAAAATTGCATCGGTAGCATTTATGGTGCCGGTATTAGGATACTTTGGCGTGGCATTGACGGAACCGTTCAGCTGGGTGCTTATGACAGCACTTCTTACGATAGGGTATGTGATAGCAATGAGAAAATCACGCCCGGTTGAGGAAGGCGGATCGTCAGGCGACGGACCGGATCTTTTCAGGAAAGATAAAAAGAACGATTAGAATTGTTTATGAAACGGAATAAGGGAAAATGCGTATTTTTATAAACAGAGTAAAATTTTTTTATGACAAGAAAAAGAATAAAACGGATAATGAGGCATGTTTTGCCGGGAAAAAGCGAGGCGGGTTGATCATGAATTCATGCAGGAATAGGGAAGTAGCGTGTTATATGCGCTGTCTGGTAAGCGTTTTGGTGCTTTGCTGCATCTTATTTGCCGGCTGCGGCATCGCAGACCGGGAAGTTGAAACCGCTGAAGTTGCAAAGGAGCAGACGCAGCAAAGCCAGGACGAAAGCCAGAACGAAAGCATAAGTCAGGCATCAGAGCCGGATGAAGAACAGACCGCTTTTGCCCAGACAGATGCGGATGCCAAGCCGGATGAAGAGAACGTGGACGCGGACATGGAAGCGGACGGCAAAGAGGCTGCAGATTCGGACGAAACAAAAGAGAGCGCAAAGGCTGAAATCGAATATGAAGGTCTTGTGTGCAAGATCAACGGCACGGCATATGACCTGCAGGAACTGGGTTCGCCGGCAAATGCGATCATGGATGCTAAGCAGGTCGGTGACTGGGTTATTATAGAAGGACATGTGAATCCGCATGTGGGCGTATATCATATACTCAGTCTTTTGACAGGCAAGATGGAATATACATTATCAGGCGCAGGGTTAACATGGCCGGGAGAGGATGTAACAAAGGGTGTATATTCCGCCTATCATGAAATCTATGATTTTGAAGGGAACGTTATAGGGAAAACAAATGGCGCGGAGGTTTCCGAATTAAGCATCAGCGAAGATGGGACGGAAATTACGGCTGTGGATTTCGATGGTAATACGTTTGTTTTTCATAGAGAAAGCGGCGGCATAAAAGAAGACGGCGCAGATGCCGCGGATGGTTTTTCCAAGCTGCTTGCTTTATATAAAGAGGCGCAGGATGGAGCCTACAGTCAGGAACAGGTGGAATCGCTGGGACTTAAGACTGAACTGTTGCAGAATGCATGGCCGTGGGCGGCAAGTGAAGAAGCCGTAAGGTATCTGTTTTTCGATGTGGATCAGGATGGAAAAGATGAGCTGATCATAACATATTATGGAGAGATCAAGGATATCTATGGCAGTGACGGAAAGGGATGCGTTTATGCCTATGGATGCCCGTACCGAGGGATTGCATCCATATACAATGACGGTATGTTAGAGGAGCTCATGGCGGCCACCATGCAAAGCGCAAGCACGACCTGGTATCGATATGATGCTGAGACGGGGCGTTATTTTCCGCTCCTCGGAATGCATTACACACCCGGGAAAAATGAAGGGGAGAATGCGACGTATTATACCTTTGCCTGCGATGAAAAATTGGATGAAGCAAAAGAGAGCTGCAAGGAAACAGGCGAGATGCCTGTCTGGATCTGGGATCATGCAAGGGACCTGACGGAAGAGGAATACAATGCCATGTGCCCGAAGACTGAAGAAGTAAAACTTCCGGAGGGGAATCTGTTATCGGAGTTTAAGCTTTAAAAGATAAAAATTAGAAGGGAATTGAAAAATGGAAAAAATGATCAAAGACAGGATCGTGAAGCAAATGGTGTGGACATGGGGAGTTATCATCATCCTTTTGGCCTTTTTGTTATGGGCCATTTTGCATTCCCTGGGTTTTAATATTTTCGATTCTGATTTTTCTGGCATAAACTTCGCATCTGCCAACATCTATACCTGGGTCTTTGTGGTCATATTTATTGTGCTTTTATTTTGGTTGATTAGGGCGACTGTTAACTCTTTGCAATATCGAAAGATCCTAGGTGAGTTTTATATCATGAATAATATGAGCAAAAAAGCGGTGGAGGAGGAATTCGCCAAAGCAGTCGAGTTGATCAACAACTATTGGGTTACTCCTGTCCTGACTATTTATTATGACGGGAATGTTTTTGGGATCGTTAAAAATGCAAAGCTGTCTGAAGTGAGAGCCTCTGTCATGAGGGGAACTCGCGGTGCAACTGCTTTCTTTTTGGAGCTGTATAACAGAGACCATGATCGTATTGTAAAGTTAAACGTAAATTACGATTATCAGAAGATTCTTGACTACTACAGAGAGAATTGTCCGCACATTATGCTGAACGCCTGAAACCGTTGCCAAAGTTGAAGGGGATTGTTAAACGGTCGGTGTAAGGTACTATAAAGATGGAAGATGAACGTCAATTTTTGAAAAAGAGATTTGCTGAGCTGGCAGACCAGTGTGTAACAGAAAGAAGATACCGGTATTCAGATTTTCTTTCGTTGTACGGCCTGAGTATCTTTCATGAAATAGAGCAGGAGTTATCATTTGCACAGCCGCAAGTGTTTGGCGGATCCGACGCCTGTGAGCGGTGCATGGTAAGGTTTGGATCGCAAGAGCTTTGCGGATATGATGAAGCGTATCCGATCCGCATCCTTTCAATACGCCCTGCCATGGCAAAATATGCAAAGAAAATGTCCCATAGGGATTTCCTTGGCTCAGTCATAGGACTTGGGCTGGAGAGGGAGAAAATCGGCGATATATTTGTCAGGGACAATGAGGCATGCATGTTTGTCCACGAAGACGTTGCGGAGTACATTGAAAGAAACCTTGAATATGTCGGCCGTACAAATGTAAAGGTTTCCGGGATTACTTCTGTTCCGGAAGGCCTTATGCCGATTTTGACGGAAAAATCCGTTCTTGTCAGCAGCAACAGGGTTGATGCTGTCATAGCGAAGCTGTATGGATTGTCCAGAGATGAGGCTTCAAGCCTTGTAAAAAACGGATATGTGTTTTTTGACGGAAGGATGATATCAAAAAGCACGGCTTCCATTTTGCCGGGGCAGGTGGTTTCTGTCAGGGGACACGGCAGATTTGTATTTGACGGAGAAGGAGGCAGGACCAAAAAAGATAAGATGCACCTAAGCCTTCGGGTGTATGAGTCAACTACCACGCACCTAAAGGTACGTGGCTTGCGACTCCCCTGTAGTTCGTTGCAATAACTCCTACATTTTGTCGGTGTAACTTCCGTGGGGTCGCATCATGGGACGGTTGACGCCGCCCCTTACGACAAAGATTTACTCTGCCGTAACTGTATCAGGTACTTGGTT
>JAEEKC010000345.1 GCA_016282215.1 Lachnospiraceae bacterium | reverse complement strand
TCTCAAAACTCCTTTTTTCAATTTCCTCCGGTCTTATCACTTCAAAGTGCATCTATGATCCCTTTCATCGCCCCTATGAGCATTTCATTTTCCCTGTGTTCCTTCAAACCGGTCCTGTAATAACCCCTTCCAAGCCCCATATAGTCGCTGCAGTCCCGGATCAGGATACCTCGTTTTTGCAGTTCCATATGCAGATGCGGCGGACCTGAAAACAGCACAAAAGGCGCCATAGAATCAAACACCCGCAGGCCCATCTGTCGCATACCATCCGTCAGATACGCTCTTTCCCTTCGGATCAGATCGCCAGAGCATTTCAAAAAATCCGTATCCCCGATCACACCGATCCCCGCTTTAACCGCCTCCTGCGCCATAACGGAAAGATTCCATTCCGGCAACTGTTTTTGCATCTTTCCTATCATCTGACGGCTTCCCAGCGCATACCCGCACCGCACCCCCGGAATAGCCAGGATTTTTGTCAGGGACCGTATCACGATCAGGTTTTCATATGCACTGATCAGGCCGGCAGCACGGTCAGATTTTTTGCATCCCATCTGGGCTAAATAATCAGATAACAGGAAAAAACTTTCATCCAAAATGACGGTTGCATTCTGCCCTTTCGCCAGGTCCAGGATTTGTTTCAAAACCGTCTGATCCACATTCAAACCGGCGGGACAAAGGGGATCACAGACGATGATCAGATCCACATCCTTTTCTATCCCTCCGATATCCGCCTCCGTGATCGCAAATCCGCACTTTTCATCCGTGACATGCCTCACCGTCTTGCAGCCGACTGCCTGCAGAGCATGGCGGTACCCGGAAAAACAGGGTTCCCATAAAAATGCCTTGTTCGGACCTGCTGCCCTGACAGCAGCCATGAGCAGTTCGGATGCCCCGCTCCCGACGCAGACATTTCCGCTTTGCATGCCCGCCGCATCAGCGATCATGCTTTTGGGTTCTTCCTGCTTTAGATCGGGATAGCGGTCCGCCAGATCGACAGATCTTTTGATCGCCGCCGTCACTTCTGCCGGTGTTTTGAGCGGATTTAAACTGACCGAAAAATCCATATGTACTTTGTTTCTGTAAATATCTCCGCCATGGGTCATAAGATCACTCCTGCAAGACGACACAGCATTCTTTTGTCTTTCGCTTCGGGTCTGTCAGAAAAGCAGGCCGAATAAAAATGCTGCTGCCAAAGTAACAATGCCCGTACAGACAGCCTGCGACGCAAACATCAGTCTGTTTGCTCTTTTGATATCATCCGGCTCTGCCTTATGTTTCTCATCGCCGATGGCCGGCTTTTCCACCGGCTTTCCCTGATACAGATGGGTTCCGCCCAGCCGAAGTCCAATGGCACCCGCACAGACACTTTCCGTCTGCGCCGAGTTCGGTGAACTGTGGTTCCTGCGGTCCCGCTTCCAGATCCGGGCTGCCTCTTTTCCATCATATTCTTTTGAAAAAATGTGGAGTATCCCGCTTCCCGCGATCATGCAAAGGGCGCTGATCCGGGACGGAAGGTAATTGAAAAAATCATCTGCCCTGGCTGCAAAAAAGCCGAAATGCTCATACGTTTCATTTCGGTAACCGATCATGGAATCCATGGTATTTACGGCTTTGTAAGCCATTGCTAACACAGGCCCCCCGATGGCAGCATATAAAAGCGGGGCGATCACGCCATCCGATGTATTTTCCGCGACTGTTTCCACTGCGGCTTTGATCACTTCTTCTTCGGTAAGGCAGTCCGTATCCCGGCCGACGATCATGGAAAGCGCATACCTCGCCCCGTCGATATCCCGGGCGATGAGTTTTTGATAAACAGCCATGCTTTCCTTACAAAGACATTTCGCAGCAAGGCAGTAACAGGTCAGGACCGCTTCCGTCAATATGCCCGCCCATGGATGCAGGGTATAGGCACAGATCATAATTCCCAGTGTGATCGCCAAAACAGGAAACACAACGGCAAACCATAAACAGATGCCGCGTGCTTTTTCCTTCCCCGGATCTCTGTGATCCTCCCTGAATAAAGCGCGCCGCAGCACCAGGATCAGGCTGCCGACAGCCCTGACGGGATGCGGCATCTGATGGGGATCTCCGATGATCAGATCAAGGACGATCCCAAGTAGGAAGGCTGTCATATGATATAAGATCCATTCCCGCATCGCCACACTCCAATTCCATGTAATAACCGCCAAGATTCTCCGTCAAAAAATCATAAAACTCTTTTCCGGTCAGTTTGCTCATCACCGCCATAATGGTTCCGCCATGACAGATCACGGATACCGTCTCTTCCCGCAGCGGATCGCCGAGGGCTTTTTGAAATCCCGCAAACGACCGCTCGCAGAAAGCATCAAAGTCTTCCCCCCCGGGAATCATGCCTTTCCCCCCGCCATCGATCCAGGCCTGGTAAGCGGGATTACCGTCAAGTTCCCAGTGGGTTTTCCGTTCAAAAAAACCAAAATCCATTTCCTTTAGTTCATCGATCGTTTGGATGTCGGTTGTATCATACAGAATCGCCCCGGTCTGAAGGGCTCTTTTCATCGGGCTGGCGCAGATCCTGTCAGGAAGGTCGCATGTCCATGACCGCTCATTTTTCCGAAGGCTTTCCGCCTGCTCAACCCCCGCATCAGAAAGCATCTCGTCGGTCCGGTTTCCGATAAAACGTTTTTCGGCGTTTCCTTTTGTCCGGCCATGCCGGATCAGATATACTGTCTTTTTTGCCATGTGATTTCCCTGTGTTAATTGATCAATAGTATTTCGCTTCGGTTTTTCATATTCGGCTATACACCTTCAATTAATCCGTAGTTTATTGGCTTCGTGATAGTCCCTCAGCCGATCATATAAACTGCGACAGCCTGGACAGCAGCGGCGAGGATCTCTCCAATCGTTAAGAAAAAACCCGCGGTATCACCTGTCACGCCGCCAAACTGTTTCTTCGTCAGATGATGGTAATAAACAGTCCAAAAACCCAAAGTCAGCAGGATCATCATCGCAGGAATTACATGCAGATATACCATGATCCCGGAAAAAAAAACAAGTTGTAATATCAGACTGATCAGGACGAACGGTGGTCTGTTTTGCGTCTCCTGATACAGCATACCCTCTTTTTTTGCTTTTTGAAAGCAAAGCGAAGTAAGGCCGGAAAGACATCTGGTGATGGCAAATACAATTCCGAAAACCGCCAGCATGCGGATATCTGTTTTCGGATGCAGCAATACCGCCGTCACTGCAGCCGCATAGAGCAGCATCCACTTGATCAGGGAAATGACTGCAAACGCCCCGATATGCGGATCTTTCAGAATTTCCAGTTTCTTTTCACTGGATGCATAGGAATGCAGGGCATCCTCCACATCCAGAAAGCCGTCGATATGTATCCCGCCGGTTATGATAGGCGAAGCCGCAAGGGTCAGCAGAATTCTCACCGCCGCGGGAAGATCTGCCACCGGGGCGATGCCGTTTAACAGAACGATAACACCGCCGATCAGGATTCCCACCAGCGGGAAAAATGCAAGGCTGTATGCCATGTCATCCTCTTTCCATTCAAACCGCGGCATGGGGATCCTTGAGTATAATGTAAATGTAATTGCAAGAAACCGAAGTA
>JAEEKC010000344.1 GCA_016282215.1 Lachnospiraceae bacterium | reverse complement strand
ATGCTGGTAGCGATGGAGAACAAGTCGTAAAGAATCGCAGCATAGTTGAACGGACGGTTCGAGGTCAGTGGGGACGGTTCGAGGTCAGTGGGGACGGTTCGGTGTCAGTGGGACGGTTCGGTGTCAGGTGGGGACGGTTCGGTGTCAGGTGGGGACGGTTCACTGTGACAACCTGTATTGCAAGGTTGTCAGAGAGAACCGTCCCCAATGACACCAAGAGAACCGTCCCCAATGACACCACGTCCCCATTTGACACCTTATCTTGACGATTTAGGCCTGATGCCGTATAATAAACTACGTATGTGTCCATAGGGGGACAAAGCAATTAAGGGGGCAGCAATGATCAAGAGTATGACCGGCTTCGGAAGGGCGGAGCTGGAAGAAAACGACAGGCGTTTTACAGTAGAGATCAAGTCGGTAAACCACAGGTATCTGGATGTCAATATCAAGATGCCGAAGAAACTGAATTATTTTGAAGGGGCGATCCGCGGACTGCTGAAGGAATTTATCCAGCGCGGTAAAGTGGATGTTTTCATCACATTTGAGGATTTTTCAGCCAGACATGCGGCAGTAACCTATCATGAGGATATTGCTGAAGAGTATATGAGTTATTTAAAACAGATGTCTGAGCATTTTGGACTGGAGAATGATGTCCGGCTTTCTGTTTTATCCAGATACCCGGAAGTGTTCTCGCTTGAAGATGTCGAGATTGATGAGTCGGAACTCTGGAAATCACTCGAAAAGGTAGTCAGAGAAGCGGCGCAGATGTTTGTGGAGACCCGTATCAAAGAAGGCGAGGCGCTCAGGGCGGATCTTCTGGAAAAACTCGACGGCATGCTGAAACATGTGGATTACATAGAAGAGCGTTCACCGCAGACCGTGGAAGAGTACAAGAACAAGATCTACGAAAAAGTGCGTGAACTTTTGTCCGATACCCAGATCGATGATAACCGGATTCTGATGGAGGTGACGCTGTTTGCCGATAAGGTTTGCGTGGATGAAGAAACGGTAAGGCTTCGCAGCCATATCGAGACCACGAAGCAGATCCTGCAGGAAGGCGGCAGCATCGGACGCAAGCTTGATTTTATGGCGCAGGAGATGAACAGGGAGGCCAATACCACCCTTTCCAAATCCAATAACCTGGATATTTCGAACCGCGCGATCGAGCTCAAGACCGAGATCGAAAAGATTAGAGAGCAAATTCAAAACCTGGAGTAAACAGTTTAGCAGTAGACCGACAGATGTGATATGCGGCTGCTTGCAGACGGCAGGTTACATCTGACGGGCTACTAGCGAAGCGCCCCGTCCATGAGCAAAAGGAAAGCCGCGAAGCGGCGGTTTTGCGAATGAACGGTGCTAAACTGCTGATTGATATGCGAAGCAGGAACTGCACAAACATCGAGCAGACAGCCGCAAAGCGGCAGTAAAGGTGCGAAGCACCTTGTCTGCGAGATAGAGCAGTGCAGTTACTGTGAATAATGGAAAGAAACGGGGGAATGCATATGAACGATAAGCAGGGTACACTCATCGTGATCTCCGGTTTTTCAGGCGCCGGAAAAGGCACACTGATCAAAAAACTGGTGGAAGACCACGACAATTATGCGCTCAGCGTTTCCATGACCACAAGGGATCCGAGACCGGGTGAAGTGGATGGCGTGCATTATCATTTTTCCAAGGATGAGGATTTTGAAAGACTGATCGAAGAAGGCGGACTCATCGAATACGCCGGCTATTGCGGCCATTATTACGGAACACCGAAGGCCTTTGTGGAAGAAAAACTCGCGGAAGGGAAAGATGTGATCCTTGAGATTGAGATCCAGGGTGCGCAAAAAGTCCGCAGACAGTTTCCTCAGGCTGTCCTGCTCTTTGTCATGCCGCCGAGCGGGGAGGAACTCTACCGCAGACTGACAAGCCGCGGCACGGAAACCGATGAGGTGATCCGCAAGCGTATGTGGAGGGCTATTGACGAATCGGAGGGGATGGATACCTACGATTATATCGTTGTCAATGATGACCTTGATACCTGTGTGCAGGAGGTTAACAGTATCGTGCGAGCTGCCCATATGCGTCCGGCACAGAACCGCGAACTGGTCGACCAGATCCGCAAGGACCTGAAGGATATCCTTAAAAATGGGTAATACGATGGCTTCCCCCCCTGGGGGAAGCTGTCGCCGAAGGCGACTGATGAGGGGCTTATAGTAACCGAAATGTATATCACGGCATATCCCATGCCGATAGAAAAGGAGAAATACAATGATACATCCGTCTTATTCGGAACTGATGAAAGTGGTAAACAGTGATGTGGAACCCGGTGATGAACCGGTGATCAACTCCCGTTATTCCATCGTTATGGCAACAGCAAAACGTGCAAGACAGCTCGTATCCGGCCAGGAAGCGCTGGTGCCGGAAAAAGAAAACGGCAAGACCAGAAAACCGCTTTCCATCGCAGTAGATGAGCTCAATAAGGGCATGATCAAGATCATGGGCGAAGATGCGGAAAACGAAGCTGATGATGGAGTAGCCGTTACAGAAACCGCTGCTTCTGATGAAGCTTTGGAAAACGCGGAAGACGCCGGCGTGGCAGAAGGCGAAGACGCATAAAGCGCGTCCATGCAGCAAAACAGGTTGCCGGAACAATTACATAATAAACAACCCAAAAAGGACATCAGAATTATGCTGATGTCCCTTGGTTGTGATAAGAACCTTGTCGATTCCGAACGCATGATGGGATTTCTGTCCGATGCCGGTTATCTGTTTACAGATGACGAAAATGAGGCAGAGGTGATCATCGTGAACACCTGCTGTTTTATCGGTGATGCAAAAGAAGAGAGCATCGATCAGCTGATCAGGCTTGGAAAGCTGAAAGAAACCGGAAAGCTCAGAGTTTTGATCGCATCCGGATGCCTGGCACAGCGTTACCAGGAAGAGATAGGTAAAGATCTTCCCGAGGTGGATGCCATCGTCGGGACCATGGCCATCGATCAGATCACAGAAGCGATCGAGGCATGTCTTGCGAAGGAGATACCGGAATCAACAGAGGCAGAAGTATCGGAACCGGAAGATGCGATCGTATCGGAATCCGATCAGAGTTCGGAAGATGCAGGAATAACAGTTCGGCGCAGGGAGCTGCAAAAGTATATCGAGGATATCAACCGCCCCGTCTATGAAGGACGGCGCGTTCTTTCCACAGGCGGACATGTTGCATACCTGAAGATCGCGGAAGGATGCGGAAAAAACTGCACCTACTGCATTATCCCAAAAGTGCGCGGCAGATATCGGAGCTTTCCGATGGAGCAACTCGTCAGCGAGGCAGAAACGCTTGCAAAGTCAGGCGTACGCGAATTGATCCTGGTGGCTCAGGAAACAACCCTATACGGCACAGATCTGTATGGGAAAAAGAGCCTGCCAAAGCTCATTAATGAACTTGCAAAGATCCCCGGGATCAAATGGATCCGGCTGATGTACTGTTATCCGGAAGAGATCACGGAAGAGATCGCGCAGATGTTTGCGCAGCAGACAAAGCTTGTGCCGTACATTGATATGCCGATCCAGCACGCATCGGATGAGATCCTGCGGCGGATGGGCAGGTGGACGAATCGCAAACAGCTGTCTGAAAAGATCGCCTTGCTTCGCAGCGTGCGTCCGGATATCTGTATCCGCACGACACTGATCACGGGTTTTCCGGGTGAGACCGAAGACGATGTAAATATTCTCGCGGATTTCATGGAGGAACAGCGGTTTGACCGGCTTGGCGTCTTTACTTATTCTGCCGAGGAAGATACGGCAGCGGCTGAATTTGAAGGACAGATCGAGGAAGAAGAAAAACAAAACCGCCTGTCCTATCTGATGGAACTGCAGCAGCAGATCGCTTTTGAAAAAGCGCAGTCCCAGGTCGGCAAGGACCTGATCGTCATGATCGAAGGAAGACTGACGGATGAGACGGAGACTGCTGATCATACATGGCAGTATACCTACGTGGCCAGAAGCTATATGGATGCGCCGGATATCGACGGACTGGTTTTTGTCGAAGCAGATGCAGAGCTGATGAGCGGCGATTTTGCCCGCGTCCGTATCACTGAGGCGCGTGATTACGATCTGGTGGGTGTCCTGGCGGATGTTGTGGATTAGATATACCGGCTGTTTGAGAGTGAATGAAATTGAAGACACGATCTGCCGTTATAGTTGCTAAGAGTGACAGAGTGGTGCCGGATCAAAGGTGAAAACAGATAATAGTGCAGTTAGATCGATCAATGAATGATTGAAATAGAGTAGTAAGTAGGCCGATATGAAGGACAAGGAGCAGAAAACTACTGAATAATATAGAGGAAATGATATGAAAATGAACCTGCCCAATAAGCTGACCATGCTGAGGGTGATCCTGGTGCCTTTTTTTGTGGCATTTTTGCTGAATGAACCAAGCCATCCCAATTTCAAATGGGCCGCATTGATCGTTTTTGCGGTGGCGTCCATTACGGATATGTTTGACGGGATGATCGCAAGGAAATATAACCTGGTGACCAACTTCGGAAAATTCGCAGATCCCCTGGCTGACAAGATGCTGGTATGCAGCGCACTCATCTGCCTTTCAGTACTTGGCTGGGTGCCGACCTGGATGACTATCGTGATCATCATCCGCGAATTCATTATCAGTGGTTTCCGGCTGATCGCAGCGGAGCAGGGAAAAGTGATCGCTGCCAGCTGGTGGGGAAAATGGAAGACAGCGGTGACCATGATCGCAGTTGTATTCCAGCTGTATCTGATCAATTCGCTGGGCGTACCGGGAGCAGCAAATAGCGCTGACCCCGCAAGTGCTGCGCCGTTATATGTCGGCTTATGTACGGGAGCGCAGGTCCTGTTTTGGATCGCCACCATCCTGACAGTCATTTCGCTTGTGGATTACATCGTAAAGAACAAGGGCGTGCTGGCGGATACGTCTGAATAAAAACAAGGCTTACAGGTAACCGAAACAAATACATATATAAAGGAGAACATCATGGTAAAAGCAGTAGTCGGAGCAAACTGGGGAGACGAAGGAAAAGGCAAGATCACGGATATGCTGGCGGAAAAAGCCGATATCATCATCCGTTTTCAGGGCGGCGCGAACGCGGGCCACACGATTGTGAATCCGTACGGCAAGTTTGCGCTTCATACACTGCCCTCAGGTGTGTTCTACGGCCATATTACCAATATCATAGGCAACGGTGTCGCTCTCGATGTACAGGCGCTTACACGGGAGCTGAAGGCCGTTGAGGACGAAGGTGTTCCCGCTCCGCATCTGCTTGTCTCCAACCGCGCCCAGATCGTGATGAGCTACCACAAGCTCCTCGATGCGTATGAGGAGGAGCGGCTGGCGGGCGCCTCATTCGGCTCGACCAAGTCGGGTATCGCGCCGTTTTATTCGGACAAATTTGCGAAGATCGGCTTCCAGGTCAGCGAACTCTTCGATGAGGAGACCTTAAAGACCAAGGT
>JAEEKC010000343.1 GCA_016282215.1 Lachnospiraceae bacterium | reverse complement strand
TGTGCTTTAAGGAAAACGCGCGGAGGCAATAAAGGAGGATAATATGTTAATCGTAAAGAAATTCGGCGGCACTTCGGTCGCCAACAAGGAGAGGATCCTGAATGTGTGCCGTCGTTGTGCAGACGAGTATCACAAAGGAAATGATGTGGTGGTTGTTCTTTCCGCTATGGGAAAGATGACGGATGAACTGATCGAAATGGCTAAGAATATCAACCCCAATCCGTCCAAACGTGAGATGGACATGCTGCTGACGACCGGTGAGCAGACCAGTGTAGCCTTAGCAGCTATGGCATTTGCAACTCTGGGCATCCCGGCGGTATCCTTAAATGCATTCCAGGTAGCAATGCATACGACTTCGGCATATTCCAATGCACGTTTAAAGAGAATCGATACCGAGCGTATCCGTCATGAGCTGGATCTGAAAAAGATCGTGCTGGTGACCGGATTCCAGGGGATTAACAAATACGGTGACTTTACGACGCTGGGTCGCGGCGGCTCCGATACGACGGCAGTGGCACTGGCTGCAGCGCTGAAGGCAGATGCATGCGAGATCTATACCGATGTGGATGGCGTATATACCGCAGATCCGCGTGTGGTAAAGAAAGCACGCAAGATGGAAGAGATCACCTATGATGAAATGCTGGATCTGGCAACCCTTGGTGCAGGCGTACTGCACAACCGTTCCGTGGAACTGGCAAAGAAATACGGCGTACAGCTGGTAGTGCGTTCCAGCTTAACAAATGAGGAAGGAACAGTAGTTAAGGAGGTAGTAAAAGTGGAAAGAATGTTGGTAAGCGGTGTTGCATGCGATAAGAACTGTGCAAAGATCTCTGTGATCGGACTGAGCGATAAGCCGGGTTCGGCGTTCCGTCTGTTCGATGCTCTGGCACAGGCAAACATTAACGTAGATATGATCCTGCAGTCCGTAGGACGTGACAATTCCCAGGATATTGCATTTACCGTAACCGGTGATAATGCAGATGATACCATCAAGGTGATCGAGGAGAACCAGAAGCGTCTGGGCTATCAGAAACTGGAGTGCGAGAAGGGCGTTGCCAAGGTATCCGTAGTAGGTGCCGGCATGATGAGCAACCCGGGTGTGGCTGCAAAGATGTTCGAGTGCCTGTATAACTCCAACATCAACATCAAGATGATCTCTACTTCCGAGATCCGTGTAACAGTTCTGATCGACGAGAAGGAAGTGGAGCGCGCAATGAACGCTGCTCACGAGATTTTCGGTCTGGACGAGGCATAAATCAGCTTTTTCGGATGATTTAAACAATGATTTTCTACCCTGCCTTCCCCTTGAGGGGAAGGTGGTATTTATTTATGGAAAAACAGGCATATGCCTGTTTTTTTAATACTTATGAATGTTACTACAAAAAGCATAAAAAAATCTAAAAAATATTTCTGAAATGTATTGACAAATAGCATATATGTGGTAATATATATACATAACAACAACACAGAGTTGTTGATCACATATAAGATCCGGAAGACTTGGAGAAAGATGTGATGAGAACCTTACAAAAGAAAGAGAGGTACAGTCCACCGGAAACGTAAGTAATGTATCCTAAGGAGACAGCCATAGAGCTTAAGGCCGGAGAACGGGGTGGGAGCCCACAAGGACCGAAGCAAGACGGAAAGAACCGGACGGGTACAAAGGATCGGAGGAGAAGCTTATTTAAGTTTCATCGACTTGGGCAGCGAAGAACATAATCCAACCGCTGCAGCAAATGTGCAAAGATGGAGGATGATAGGCGACAAATCTGAGAGGCAGGTCAACAGAATATCGAAGAGTCCGCACAAAATCTTGTGAGAAACGGACGAAAGACTTTCATCAGGAGGTATGGTCCATTGGATAGTGAGTACGTATGAAAGCCCTTGCAGATCAAAAAATCAGGTTTGCAGGGGCTTTCATCATTTTGCGCTGCGGTTTTGAATAGAGACTCCCCCACTTGATATTTATCAGATCGCGTGGTATTATGGTAAACATAATTGCTATGTTTACATAAGATTATATTATTTCGGGGGAGAGATCCGGGATGGGAAAGAATAAACAGGAAGACCGCAGGGAATACAGGCGCAGACGCAGGATACGCAATCAGATCCTGGCTTATCTGACGCTGATCGTGTTGCTTGCTTTGATCATTTTCGGCGGATTTCAGCTGATCCGTCTGGCTACGGCCGGGATGAAGCAGCAGCCGCAGGATGCGCCGGTTGCGGAAAACGACGCGGAACCGACACCGGAGGAAGCGGGGGTGATCTCGACACCGGATCCGGTGGATGATTTTTCGGAGCCTTCTCCGACACCGGAGGAAGCAGAGGAGCCGGCGCTTGATCCGGCATTACAGGCCCTGCTGGATGGCATGACTGTGGAGCAGAAGGTGGACGGATTGTTTATCGTCAGCCCGGAAGCGCTGACCAATGTGGCGAAGGCGACTAAGGCAGGAGACGGAACCAAAGCAGCGCTCGGGCAGTATGCCGTGGGCGGGATTTTGTATTCTTCCGATAATGTGACGGGAGCGGACCAGTTTAAAGAAATGGTCGGTACGACCAAGGATATGTACCGTGAATTGTATTCCCGTAATGTACTGACGATGGTACGTGAGGAAGGCGCGGTAAATACCGTTGCCGGAAATACGACCAAGGTAGAACCGGTATCTTCCGCGCCGGAGATCGGGGAATCGGGAAACCGCGAGAATGCGACGGAAGCGTTTGAGACGATCGGCAACTATCTGAGTGAATACGGGATCGATGTGGATCTGATGTACGTTGCTGCCGTAAAGACGGAGGATGACAGTTATCTGAAGGACAGATGCTTCAGTGATGATGCGGATATTGCAGCGTCTATGACCGGCGCTGCGGTTGAAGGCATGCGGAAAACGAATGCGTATGCGTGTGTTGCAGCATTTCCGGGAGAAGGCGGACTGAAGACAGATCCGAACAAAGGCGCAGGAGCAACAGATAAGAGCCTGGAGGATCTTCAGAGCTGCGAAATGCTGCCGTTCCGTTCCGCAGTGGAAGCGGGGGCACCGATGGTGATGGTCAGCGCGATGCAGGCGCCGTCTGCAGGCGCAGAGGGACCGGCGATGCTTTCGGAGACGATGGTATCACAGCAGCTTCGATCCGAACTGGGCTTTGAGGGTGTGATCATTACGGCACCGATCGGGCAGATCCCGTCTTCGGCAGGAGTGGATGCAGGCAGTGCAGCGACACAGGCGATCACGGCCGGAGCGGATATGATCGTGGTGCTGAAGCATGATGATTTTGAGACGGCAAGACAGGCACTGATCGATGCCGTAAATGACGGCAGCATCAGCGAAGAGCGCATCAATGAGTCCCTGATCCGGATCTATACGATGGAACTGGATAAGATGTAAGCAGCAGAAAAATTAGCTTTGAAAAAGTTTTTGAAAAAATTCAAAAAAACTGTTGACAAAACAGAACTGCCGATGTAGAATAATCCTTGTCGTTCGGACAGAACAAAAAAAACGAACGACGAAAAACAAAAAATGCGATAGTGGTGCAGTTGGTAGCACACGACCTTGCCAAGGTTGAGCTCGCGGGTTCGAGTCCCGTCTATCGCTCGAAAAGGTGCTGAGGGATCAGCACTTTTTTACTAAAAAGAATTTATAGAAACGATTATAATTCTTGCTTTGTGATTCTTAACAGGTATTACTTCACGCTTTTGTTGGGGGATGTTTTGGGGGTAAAACAGCGACAAAGGGAGTGGAGAGAGATGATCAGAAGAACCATCAGAGTAGAAAAAGAGTTTGGCACCGATATCATTCCGTATCTGGTGCAGTCTGCATGCCACTATGATTGTGCGCTGCGGATCGAATCGGAAGAAAAGAACATTAATATGAAAAGCATTATGGGGATGACAATTCTCAATTTCGGCAAGGGATGCAGTTTTGATCTGATCGCCGATGGCGCTGATGAACAGCGGGCGGTACATGAACTGGCCGGTTGTTTCGAGTAAACAGGGGCGCTCCGTGGGCGCGAAAGCGCCGGAATATGTATGTGAATCAGGAAAACAGTAACGGTCTTCGTTGCTGTTTTTTTTGCCTTATAGGAAATTGCTCTGCAATTTCCTATGGCAAAACCCGCCGGGGGATGCGCACTTCTTCACTGCGTTACGCATAGTGATTTTCTAACGGTAAAACCGTAAGAAAATCATCTATCGCGCGTAAGGAATATGTTGCTA
>JAEEKC010000342.1 GCA_016282215.1 Lachnospiraceae bacterium | reverse complement strand
TCTTTTCTACGCAATCATTCTCTATAAGCGAGATCATTGCATATCCTCCGCCAAAGGTGAACAATCCGATTTTGGCGAAAGTCAGAAATAAATCTATGAGTACCGGCAAATCTCTATACCTCTTTGTATATTAAATTCTACTGTAAGATAATATTCCAAATATGCTCCTATTGTACCATAAATACAGGTTTGCGGGTAGAACTCCGCATACAGAAACAGGACAAGTGCTTTGCACTTGCCCTGCTTCTGTATGCGGAGGATGGGACTTGAACCCACACGTTATTGCTAACACAAGATCCTTAGTCTTGCTCGTCTGCCAGTTCCGACACCTCCGCTTGCTTGACGCAAGTAGTATAATACCATTTTGTGGCATACCTGTCAAGAGAAAAATTCACATATCTGCCTTTAATTCTTTACCCTATACTGCCCTTTGCAATGATGCATAAAAACCGTCCTGTGCCATAAGGCTTTCGTGGGTTCCCTGCTCTATGATATCGCCGTCTTTCATGACCAGGATCAGATCTGCCCGCCGGATGGTACTGAGTCTGTGTGCCACGATAAAGGTGGTGCGGTCTTCCATCATGCTGATGAACGCCGCCTGGATCTTCATCTCTGTGCGGGTATCAATGGACGAAGTCGCCTCATCAAGTATCAGCATCGGCGGCAAGGCCAGCATGACACGGCTGATGCACAAAAGCTGCTTTTGACCGGCTGAAAGCATTCCGCCGTCCTCGCCGATCACAGTGTCATAGCCGAAAGGCAACCGCCGGATAAAGGAATCTGCATATGCCGCCTTTGCAGCAGCGACCATCTCTTCATCAGTCGCATCGGGCTTGCCCATCTTAATATTATCCCGGATCGTACCGGCCCGAAGCCAGGTCTCCTGCAGTACCATGCCGTAGGATGAACGCAGGCTGTCCCTTGTGATATTCTGAATATCATTCCCGTCAACGTTGATACTGCCGCTGACCGGATCATAAAAGCGCATGAGCAGATTGATCAAGGTCGTTTTGCCGCAGCCTGTAGGCCCGACGATTGCGATATTCTGCCCGGGCTTCACAGATACATTAAAGTCCGTGATCAGTTTCTTTTCCGGATCATAGGAAAAAGTCAGATTCTCACAGACAACTCTCCCCTTCGCATCCGTCAGTTTCATCGCATCCTGCGCATCCGGCTCCTGCGGCTTTGCGTGGATGATCTCAAAGATCCTTCCTGCGCAGGCGATCGCGTTTTGCAGCTCCGTCACCACGCCTGAGATCTCATTAAACGGCTTTGTATACTGGGTCGAATAGCTCAGGAACACCGCCAAAAGTCCGACGGACATTTTTGAGGCAAGCACATAGAATCCTCCGGCAAGGGCTACCACAGCATAAACAAGCGCATTCACAAAACGGGTGCAGGGATTGGTCAGCGACGAGAAAAACAGGGCTTTCACAGAAGCCGTGGAAAGCTGCTGGTTGATCTCATCAAACCGCTGTGCCATCTTTTCTTCCTGCCCGAAGGCTTTCACCACTTTTTCCCCGGTCAGCACTTCATCGATGAGCGCTGTCTGCCGGCCGCGGATCTCCGACTGCACACGGAACAGGTCAAAGGTTCGCTTTGCGATGAAAGATGCTACAAACAAGGAAAGCGGTGTAACTACCACCACAACCAGAGTGATCAGTACAGAGAGCCGCAGCATGATAAACAGCGTACCAAGGATCGTTGCCACACCCGTAAACAGCTGCGTAAAGCCCATCAGAAGGCCGTCAGCAAACTGATCCGTATCTGTCATGATGCGTGCCACCAGATCACCTGTCGGGTGTTTATCGAGCCATGACAGGGGCAGGGACTGGATTTTTTCAAAGGCATCCTTTCTGACGTCTCTGACGATCCGATAGGAAACCTTGTTGCAGAGCACATTCATGATCCATTGTAAAAGCGCCGTAATACCGACATCGATACCAATCCAGATAAAGTACTTTTTGATCAGCCCCATGCGGATATTGTACGGCTCGATACAATCGATCACATATCCTACCAGGATCGGTACATACAGCGTGCCCACAACGATCGCAAGGGACAGGAGCAAAAGCAGAATGATCCAGAGCCGGTAGCTGGCCGCATATTCCCAGACCATGCGAAGGATCTGTCCCTGGCTCATCTGAGACGCATTCTGCCCCTGCTGCGCATCCTGCTTTTTGTTGTTTTCATCTGCTGCTGTTTTTTTCGCAAATATTTTGTTGATCAGAGGTATTTTCATAGTCTCACCTCCCCTGATCCTGATCCGAAACCGGATGCCGCAGGCATTTTCTGGGAATCATAGATTTCCTGATACAATTCGCACCTGCCGAGCAACTGCTCATGGCTGCCCATATCCGTCAGCGTTCCGTTATCCAGCACTAAGATCATATCCGCATCCATGATGGATGTCGTTCTCTGGGATACAATAAAGATGGTCGGCCTGTTTTCCATTTCATAAAGCGCTTTTCGAAGGCGCTTGTCTGTTGCCATATCAAGGGCTGAGGACGAGTCATCCAGGATCAGGATGGGCTTGTCGCCGGTCAGCGCCCTGGCTATGGTCAGCCTTTGTTTCTGCCCGCCGGAAAGGTTTCTGCCGCCCTGCTCGATCATGCCGGACAGGCCGCCCTTAGCTTCCACCACATCAGCTGCCTGAGCCATCTCGGTTGCCTTCGTTAGCTCTTCCTCTGTCGCATTTTCTTTTCCCCAGCGAAGATTGTCCGCTATGCTGCCGGCAAAGACCTGGGCTTTCTGCGGCACGATGCCAACCAGCGATAAGAGTTCCTCTTTCCCATACTCCTTGACATCTTTGCCAAATACTTTGACAGAGCCTTCTGTCGCATCATAAAAACGCGGGATGAGATTCACCAGTGAAGATTTTCCGCAGCCGGTACCGCCGATGATGCCGATAATCTGACCTTTTCCGGCGGTAAAGCTGATATCCGAAAGCGCTTCCTGTCCCGCCCCTTTATATGTCAGGCTCACATGCTCAAAGCTGACAACGGCATCTTCCGGTACCCCATGTTCTGTTTGTGTTGCCGGTCCGACCGGAGTTTTCTGTTCTGTTTGTATCACCGGTTCTGTTTGCGTCTTCGTCTGCTCCGCAGCCTCTCCATAGACCATGGAAGGATTCACCGCAAGCGCCTCACTGATCCTGTCAGCGCCTGCCAGAGCTTTATTGATGGTCACGATCAGGTTGGCCAGTTTGATCAGTTCCACCAGGATCTGGGACATATAGTTATACAGCGCTACGACCGAACCTCTTGACAGTGCGCCGCGCCCCACCTGCACTGCGCCGGTACGCAGGAGCAGGATCACTCCTACGTTGACAACAACAAAGGTCAGCGGATTCAAAAGTCCCGAAACCATGCCTGTTTTTTCCTGCTCAGCCAGCAATGCTTCGTTTCTGCTGCCGAACCGTCCGATCTCTTCTTTTTCCTTGACAAAAGCGCGCAGCACCCGCACGCCGGTCAGGTTTTCCCTAACCGCTCCGGTCAGCTTATCGAGCTTTTGCTGGATCTTCTTCATCATGGGAATATGGAAATTCATGATGGCAAAGACGCAGACGGAAAGACCGCAGATCACCATCACAAAGATCGTGGCGCTCCAGGGATCGATGGTAAAGGCCATGATCATGGCGCCAAAGACCACAAAAGGCGACCGCAGCAAAAGACGCAGCACCATGTTAACGCCGTTCTGCGCGCTGCCGATATCCGTTGTCATACGGGTGATCATGGTCGAAGCACCCATCTCATCGATCTCGGTATAGGAAAACTTCAGAAGATGGGAGAAAAGAGCGTGCCGCAGATTTGTCGCAAATCCCACAGCTGCTTTTGCCGCAAAATACTGTGCTGTCACGGCTACCGCAAGTCCGAAGGCCGCCATCAAAAACAGAAGGCCCACCATGCCGAAGATATAGCCCTTCCTGCCGTGCCCTATGCCCTCATCGATCAAAGCAGCAACCGCGAGGGGGACAAAGAGCTCAAGGATCGCCTCGAGCATCTTAAAGAGCGGTGCAAGTGCACATTCTTTTTTATATTCTTTCAGATAGATCAGAAGATTTTTCACCTTGTCGCCTCTAATATTTCATGGTACATTGTTACTGTTGAAAAAAGCAAATCCGGTATGAACAGATCCACCGATAAAAGGAATGACATCCATGAATAACCAAACAAAACTGCTCTTTGCCGATATCGACGGCACACTGATTCTTCCCGATCAGACCTTAAGCCCTTCTGTCACAGCCATGCTGACAAAAATGGCTGATGCAGGTCATGGACTGATCCTTTCATCAGGGCGTCCGCTTGGCAGTATCCTGCGTGTTTATGACTATATTCTGCAGCAGACGAATTCTCACTTTTCGCACGCCTTTATCATCGCCAATAACGGCGCACAGGTGTATGACTGTGAGAATCAATGCAACATCCTTGAAACGCGTCTGCCGCTCGATCTGGTGGACGATCTGCAAAAGTTAGCAGATGCTTACCACGTTCACATCCAGACTTATACGGAAACCCACATTATCGCAGCAGCGGATGACGCGGAAACAAAGTCCTATCTGAAACGCATCATCCTGCCTGTCAAAATCTCGGAAAAACTGACAGATGCGCTTGATCTGCCGCCCTATAAGATGCTTGCCTTATCCCTCAAAGGAAGTGACTATCTGATGCCATTCCGGGAAGCGCTGATGCGGGAATACTCCGAAAAAGTCAGCACTGTATTTTCCGGCTCCGGTTATCTGGAGATCATACGCAAAGGTGCTGATAAAGGAAACGCCCTGCGCCATGTGGCAGGGCATTTACAAATTCCCATTGAGAACACCTACAGTGCCGGCGACAGTGAGAATGATATTCCCATGCTCCTCGCCGCCGGTCACGGCTATGCGATGGCTAACGCCGATATTTCCGTAAAAGCACAGGCTCCTTTTGTTACCGCCGCTCCTTTTGACCGGGACGGCATTTGCGAAGTCATCAGCGCCATGCTTTAAGACTTGTGTTTCTTCGCATATTTGCCTGCTGTTGCTCCGGCTGCCTTACCGATCTTGTTCAGGCCCATCTGATTGATATGGATCACATCATAATACCAGGTGTCCACATTCTGATCCATGGTTGCAGGAAGTCTTGTTGCCATGATGAAATTCTTATCCGTCTTGCAGAGTTTTTCCTGCGCATTCTGGATCTCATTCATCAGGCCGAGCTTGTTTACCTGCTGTGCGATCTTGATCATAAAGACTTTTTCCACGCCGTTCTTTTTGAAGGACTTCTGGATCTTCTTCATGTTGCTGATGAAGGTCGCGCCTGAATAATGATTCTGCCCGTCCGATTCTCCCTGATACCAGATCACATAGATATGCCGGATCTTGATCCCGTTCTTTTTCAGGAATTTCTTTGCTTTCTTCAGCCTCTCATTGGTTTGCTTCAGCATCCCGTTCTTCAGCCATGACTGCGTTGACGTTCCGCCCCACGAGGCTGCCACTGCCACAATCGGCACTTTTGTCTTTTTATAGTACTCAATGCAAAATGCACTGGTCAGTGTTCCGTTTCCGCTCACATAATGCCCATTGAGCAGATAGGCTTTATTCGTTCCGTTTCCGAAGGGTTCCCTTACCGGCAGGATCTTTCTCTGGTCTCCGGCAATACAGCTGTATTCATAGGCCGTTCCGCTTGCCGGTGTCGGTGCCTGGGAATAGTTTCCGCCGGCGCCCGCCATATTGCTCTGTCCCGCAAAAACGATCAGATCAACAGTTCCCCGCACCTGAACGGTATAGATCAGTTTCACTCCGCCTTCGATCTTGGATACGGTGGTTTTTCCTTCCTTGATGCCGGTCATCTGTCCCATTCCGTTTATGGTAACGATGTTCGGATCGGATGACTCATAGACTGCTCCATAAGAAGCTGTTACGGAAAGAAGTCTGATCTCCCCCGGGATCAGATAGATCTTTTCTTTTACTTTTTCCGTTGAAAGAACAAGTGGTCCGCTGTTTTGGTCTGTCGTATCGGCCAAAGCCTGCCGGCTCATAACGCCGGCACAAAGCAGCATACAAACAGCAAATACAGCGATCAGAATTTTATGTTTCCATACCCCGGATTTCATATCATTCTCCTTAGAAAAAAATTTCAGTAATCGGTTACTCCGGTTTTTCATAATAAGCAAAAACCCCCGTTGTCACACAGCGAATCTCTTCGCGCCCATTGACATCCGGGGGAATAGGTTTATTTATGCAATTTTTGATTTAGCGATCTCAGCAAGCTGTGCAAAACCTTCTGCATCATTGACTGCCATCTCGGAAAGCATCTTGCGGTTGATATCGATCTCGGCAAGCTTCAGTCCGTACATAAATCTGCTGTAGGAAAGACCGTTCAGTCTTGCTGCTGCATTGATACGTGCAATCCAGAGCTGACGCATCTGGCGCTTTCTTTCCTTACGACCTGCATAGGAAGATGCAAGCGCTCTCATTACCGACTGCTTTGCGATACGGTACTGATTGGAACGCGCGCCTCTGTAACCCTTTGCTAACTTTAATACTCTGTTATGTTTTTTCTTTGCGTTTAATCCGCCTTTGATTCGTGCCATTTTATCTTAACCTCCTTATTTCAACCGATTAAAGATACGGTGTCAGCTTCTTCATGTTCTTTACATTGCTCTCATCCGTGATCGTGGGTTTGCGCAAGTTTCTCTTTGTCTTAGCTGACTTCTTGGTCAGGATATGGCGTTTGTAGGCCTTATTCCTTTTCAGTTTACCGGTTCCTGTCACTTTAAAGCGCTTTGCAGCTGCTCTTTTTGTTTTTACCTTAGGCATTTTACTTTCCTCCTTATTACCCAGTTTTTTTATCTACTTTTTACTAAGCACGATATGCATGGACCTGCCTTCTACCTTGGCCGGCTTTTCAACCGTCGCAACTTCTGCAAGCGCCTCGGCAAAATCATCCAAAATGTGCTTGCTGGTATTCATGTGCGCCATTTCACGCCCTCTGAAACGCAGCGTAACCTTTACTCTGTCACCGCGGCTTAAGAATTTCCTCGCGGCGTTAACTTTGGTATTCAGATCATTGGTATCGATATTCGGTGATAGCCTGATCTCTTTGAGCTCAACGATCTTCTGCTTTTTCTTGGCTTCTTTCTCTTTCCTGCTCTGCTCATAGCGGAATTTTCCGTAATCTACGATCTTACAAACAGGCGGTTTCGCTGTCGGCGCGATCTTCACCAGATCAAGTCCTTTTTCATCTGCCAGCGCCTGTGCCTCTTTCGAAGACATGATGCCAAGCTGCTCGCCGTTTTCATCGATCACTCGTACTTCACGATCACGGATCTGTCCGTTAATTGATAATTCGCTAATGGAAAACACCTCCCTCAATCCATCATCAGTTTCAGCCACATTTCCTATCAGGCTTTACACTGCAAAAGCAAAAAAAGCGGATACGCTTCGTATCCACTTCATCCTCAGAGAAATATCAAATCCACATCATAGATATGGTCATGATTCCCGGCATTTTCGACACCTGCCACAACCTTTTGGCGTTACAGGGTGAGAGTGGATACTCTGCTTGTTTATGCACACATGTATTTCACACGCTTATGTAGGTTACCATAAGATTGCATGTCTGTCAAGAAAAACTTTTGAAACCTATAACCACACCACTTGGAATGTCGGCTCATGTGTCGGATGCGTCTGTTCCCTGATCTGATCCACCGGGATGGCGATGCCATTCATAAGTTGTACCGGCACGCCTTCTCTTGCTTTCAATGCGCTGACAAAGTCTTCCATACTCTCGATGGGTCTTTCAAAACGCATGGCACCCAGGGCATCTTCATGGAAAAAATGAATATCAGAGCCTGCCGTTGTAAAAACATCCAGTTTCTTCGCATATTCATATCCCAGCGCATTCTGGTTATCTTCGTTTGCTGCGTTATAGATCTCGATCCCATCGGTGATATCCGGCATCAGCTTGATATCCGATAGGTATCCGCGCTCTCTGTAAGGATGCGCATGGACCATGACTCCGCCGGCTTCGTGGACGCGTCTGCAGACCTCTCTTCTGTCACACTCACAGATATCATCATTGTCAAGCAGCCATTTTTCATCCACGCCGTAGAGCATGTATTCATCGCCGTCGAAGTTAAACTCCACTGAGAACAGTACCGTAAAATCCTCTCCCGCTGCCGCTTCTTTCGCCTGATGAAAACCGCTTGCATACCATTTGACACGCTCATTCCAGGGAAGACCCCGGGGAACCGCACAGTTGCCGGTAAAAAAATGATCCGTCACAATGATCCCGGCATAGCCCTTTGCCTTCATATAGGGAATATAGTCCTTTCCCGCCACGCGCCCGCAGGCGCTTGCCTGATTCGTATGAAGATGCGTTTCGTATAGATATTGCATGATTTTCTAATCCCTGCTTCCGTCACTGATCTCAAGCACCACGATGACGCAGGCCCTTACATTGCTGCCCGGTTTTCTGCCGATGGACCGGATAAAGGATTTGATCACTCTACCGGGAGCGATCTCTTCTCTGACAAACATCCTGCCGCCCTTTTCAGTAACCGTTCTGATCCCCTCTACAAAGGAATCCGTATTATCTAAAAGATTGTCGTCATAATACACTTTTTCCCCGACAACGGCCACTCCGAAGTTGCGCACCAGAAAATCCCGGTAAGACTGGTTACACCGGACTACCATGAGCGATTCATCATCAGATTCATATACCGCCATGGGCAGATTTGCAAAATAGTTCTGCAGGCTTTCATCTGCATTTTCTTCATCATCTTCACTTGCGATGATCGACAGGTCATAAAGATTGATCCGTCCAAGCGCCTCATAATACTTTGTTTCGTTCGGGTCTTCTAACACCATCTGGATCCCCTTTTCATGCTGCCGGAAAATCTCCTCAAGAGATACCGGTTTACTGAAAAAGTACCCCTGTAACTTTGTGCATCCCACCTCGCGCAGAAAATCTCGCTGCTCCTTGGTTTCCACGCCTTCCGTCACAGTATCGATGCCAAGGGCAATGGCCATGCGGATCAGTTCGCTTAAGATGATCCGGCTCTTTTCCCCGTTTGCAAACTCCTTCATGAAACGCATGTCCATCTTGATCAGGTCAAAGCGGATCTCCTGCAGCACATCCAGTGAGGAATAACCGCTGCCGAAATCATCCATCCAGACACGAAAACCAAGCTGTTGGAAGCGTTCCACCTGCGACTTCATATAATCAAAATTATCACCGATCACACTTTCGGTGATCTCGATGGTCAGTTTCCCGCGATCAACACCGGCGTCGTCCACCCGCTTTCTGACCTCCTCCACGATATCGCAGGTCTCGAAATCGGTCCGGGACAGGTTCACGGAGATCGGTACGATATAGATTCCCTTTTCCGTCTGATCCTTCATTTTTTTCAGGATCAGATCCACAATATGAAGATCCAGTTTGTAGATTAGCTTGCTGTCCTCAAGGATCGGAATAAAATCCGCGGGCGAGAGCATTCCCATCACGGGATCCACCCATCTGGCCAGCGCCTCCTCATCGCAGATCATGCCGTTGGTCGCGCGAACAATGGGCTGGTAATAGGCATGGATCCAGTTTTCCGAAATAGCGCGGTCCAGATTATCGATGATATACTGCCTGTGCAGTTCTGTGGCCAGCATAGTCCTGTCAAAATAGATGTAATAGGACTGGTAATCGTTTCGTTTGACTTTGCAGGCATATTTCGCTCTGTCACAGGCCAGCGACGCTTCTACCTCTCCCATGGAATTATGATAAATTCCCACCTTCACGGGAAGGGTTTTCCCGTCGTTGAGAGTCCTGATCTCCTCGAACATGGCATCCAGTTTGGCCTCTAAGCCTTCCGCCCTTGTAAAGACAGCAAAATGATCCTGGCCGAACCGGCTGCTGTTTTCCAGGCCGAAGTATTTGATCAGCACTCTGGCAAATGCCTTGATCAGTAAATCGCCTTCGGCAAAGCCATATTTTCTGTTAAAGTGCTTCATGCCGTTTAAATCCAGAAACAGCATAGCAGCATCACCGTCGTCCTGCTCGATCTTCACTCTTCCCGCCTCTGCCAGCCGGAAAAAGTAAGTCATGCTCGGCAGCCCGGTCAGATAATCATAATTCATCTCATGCTCGCGGTTTTCATCAACGATCCGCAGCTTCTGTGACTGCGTAAGGATTTCGTTTGCCTCTTCGCCTTCAAGACTTTCACAGACTCCTTCGTCAACGTACCAGACGATCGCAAGCCTCGTATCCGGCTTAGGATAAATATGCCTGCCATTGGCATGAATCACATGATAAACGTCTTGAATGCGATCCCTGAAAACCACATTGTAGTCACCTTTTCCTCCGCCGAAACGCCGCGCCGCATCTGCAAGCCTCGGCACATCATCCAGGTGAACATAGCGGTACACGTCCGAATTCATCACCTCATATGCCTCTTCAAGACTTTC
>JAEEKC010000341.1 GCA_016282215.1 Lachnospiraceae bacterium | reverse complement strand
TGCACCTGCGCAAACATGGTATGATTTTTCATATTATGTCCGTACAGGATCGTCACAGGATCATCAAAATCTGGGGAATTGATATTTTCCATGAAAATACTGCCGGGGTAACCCGAGCTGCCGTCGAGATTCCGCTTCAGATAATAATCCCGCTGCAGCACATCCCTGAGCACCGGATAGTCAATCCTGGTATCCGGGATCAGGATGTAACCGACCACATCACTGTTGACCGCACGGTAAGTTTCAAAATCCGGCCCACTGTTCAGATACTTCTCAAATGTCTCCCGATCTGTGCAAGAGGCAAGAAACTGCTCCATCTTTTCCTCGTTGGCCGCCCGGTAAGCCTTTTCCAGCTCTTCGGGAGTGGTCTGATCCGCCTCCGTCACCTTTGACATGTCCGTGATCCACGCCGTCTTATTCAGTTCCTCATAACGCTCCTGCTGCTGCTCATTCTGCCTGTTATACCGGATCTGGTACACCACATACACAATAATGATCAGCAACGCTGCAATGATCACCCCGATCATGGCCGGATATTTTTTGAAAAAATCCCGGATCGAAAATACCTTAAACTTCTCCTTCATGTCAACAGTTGCTCTCTTTTTCCCTGCAATATATTGTATAAACAATTTGTCAAAATACAACATTTTGGGGTTCGTTTTTCCGTTTTTGAGGTCAAGAAAAAGGCGTTTCCGTCCTTTCCAGATCAGAAATACCTTCCTTATATTGTCGTGAAGTACCTACGTGCTTTGACAATCCTCATCATTCAAGCTAAATAGCACATTTTTATTATAACACGGTTTTTCGATAACGCAAGTGATTTTATGTTTTCAGAATATCGCTAGAATTGTATGTATTTTCCGTTTATTTTGTGCGATTTGCGCAACAACGATTTTGCCTTTATTTTTGCATTGTGTATGCGTAACCTCCTGATTTAAGCGCGTCCTTATAGGATAAAAAAGTGCTGTTCACAGCCTTCCGCTGCAAACAGCACTTTGCTTTTTCTATGATCAGATTTTTCTGTGGTCAGATCATGCCGTACACTTTCCCGGTTTAACCCTTCACGCCACCGAGTGCCACACCAGACACAATGTACTTGGACAGGATCAGGTAAACCACGATCACCGGGAAAATCGAGAATGCGATCATCGCATAAACCTGACCCATATCAAACTTCAAGAAATCTGCGGAACGAAGGTTTGCGATCAGGATCGGCAGCGTCTTCATTCTACTGTCGTGCAGGATCAACTGCGGAGTGAAGTAATTGTTCCAGCTCGATACGAAGGAGAAGATCGCCTGTACTGCCAGTGCCGGTTTCATCAGCGGGATCACGATGCTGTTGAAGATCCGGATCTCGCCCGCCCCGTCAATCCGTGCCGCCTCAAGCAGTGCTAACGGAAGTGTGCTCTCCATATACTGCTTCATGTAGAAGAACACCACCGGCGATGCGATAGCCGGAACAACCAGCGGAATGAAGTTGTCTTCCAGTTTCATTCCTCTGACCAACTGCAGGAAACCAAGTGCGGTAACCTGTGTCGGGATCATCATGATAGCAAGTATAAATGTGAAGAGGAAATTCTTCAGCGCAAAGTCATAAGCATGCAGCGCATATGCCGTCATCGCCGAGAAATATACACAGAGTGCTGCGGTAAGCCCCGATACCAAAATACTGTTGACCATGCCGCGCAATACCGGCTGGGAACTATGGAACAGATTGTCAAAGTTTTTGACCAGATTTCCTCCGGGCACTACTGTGAATCC
The DNA here is from genome assembly GCA_016282215.1 of Lachnospiraceae bacterium. Taxonomy (GTDB): domain Bacteria; phylum Bacillota; class Clostridia; order Lachnospirales; family Lachnospiraceae; genus RGIG7926. The sequence goes on along the minus strand of JAEEKC010000341.1, from coordinate 1,186 downwards.
CGATGTGATCAGGGAACCATGGCTTCTGGTCGCATTGATCAGCAATACATAAAACCAAAACAGACACATAATGCTCACTAACACCAGAACAATATAGCAAACCGCTCTCCGGAAACGCATATGCCCGCCGGCACTCTTGCGATTATCTACATTTTTATTTGTTTGATCAGCCATTTTTCTTTACCTCCTTATCTCATTTCCCTATCTTTCTTTTCCTTCTTCGGACCCGTGAGTTTAAAGACGATAAAGCTCAGGATACCTGTCAGGATAAAGAGGTAAACCGAAAGCGCTCCGGCCATACCAAAGTTCTTGCTATACAGATGCTTATTCAGATACATGATAAGCGTCATGGAAGAACGAACCGGCGAACCTGCACCATCTGTCAGGATCTGCGGTACATCGAACATCTGCAGACCGCCGATCAGGGACGTGATCAACACATACACCAGGATCGGACGAAGCAGCGGAAGCGTGATCTTCCAGAAAATCTGTCTCGGCGTTGCGCCATCCACCTCTGCAGCTTCAAACAAGGAGGGATCGATCCCCATCATGCCGGCCATCAAAAGGATGGTCGTATTTCCGAACCACATCACAAAGTTCATGAATCCGATCAGTATTCTCGTCGCGGAAATACTGGAGAAGAACTTAAATGGCTCACTGAGGATGCCCGACTGCACCAGCATGGAATTGATGGGACCTGCATCCGCAAACAAAGTAAAGAACAACATAGAAAACGCTGATGCCATGATCAGATTCGGCAGATAAATAACCGTCTTAAAAAATCTCTGCCCTTTCAACCGCAGGCTCGGATCGGAAAACCACGCGCCCAGCAACAGGGATAAAACGATCTGCGGCACGAATCCGATCAGCCATACAATAAGCGTGTTAGAAAAATATTTTCCGAGGTCACCCTCCGTAATAAGAGTCTTGTAATTCTCAAGACCGATAAATGTAGGTCCGATCTGTTTCAGACCTGCCATGTAATTTTCAAAGAAACTGTAGTAGATCGTCGTACATAACGGTATCAACTGAAAAATAATAAATGTCACCATAAAAGGAATCAAAAAGATATAGCCCCACCGGTTATATCTGACAACTTTCCCCCGCTTCACCTTGCTCATACCCAAACCTCCGTATCATTTCCGGCTCCCCCGGTCATAAAGAAAGCAAAGTGTGCCTGCCTGTT
>JAEEKC010000340.1 GCA_016282215.1 Lachnospiraceae bacterium | reverse complement strand
CGTCCTGCACCTCTTCTACTACGAAGATTACCCGGTCGCAGAGATCGCTAAGATTCTGAAGGTATCAGAGGGCAGCGTAAAAACGAGATTGTCAAGAGCCAGAAGTATGCTGAAGAACAGTTTAGAGGAGGACCTGATTTATGAATGAACAGGAAAGTTATAAAAGAGCATTTGACAGTATTGACGACCGTCCGGCGATCACGGTCGATTCCCTTATGAACCGCAGGCGTGTACGCCGGAAAGCCGCAGTGAAAAAAGCGATCTACACTGCTTTCGTCTTTTCCGCTTTGTTTTTGGGATCCAATGTGATCACCTACGCCCAAAACGGCGAGCCCTGGATCAAAAAGGTCTTAAGTTTCAGAACCGGAAACGGCGTTGAATTCACCATGAAGGAGTATCAGCCGGATGATTCGAACTCGACTATATCCGAGATCAAGATCGATACGAATAACAGCAAAGATTATTGCTATGCAAAGGACGGACGCATCTGGTTTGCTTTCAATGACAAAGAGGAAGATATCACGGATCAGTGCGGCGCGGATTCCTATTACAAATATGAGTACACGGATGAAAACGGCTACCGTCACCTGATCATTTGCGGCGGCACAGTCGACAATCCGGGATGGGCCGAATATATCCTCGATGATGAAGATGTGGTATCCTTCAGCATGATGAGCGATTCCGTCGCCATGGACAGCCTGGACGGCGAAAACCTGCCAAGGATCACAATTGTCAAAAAGGTGGAGAATAAAGAAGGTTCCGATACTCCCTCTGAGAATGTCACTGTATTTGATGACAATAGTCCGATGACCGACAATCCGGAACTTCCCGCCTGGCTGGATCAGGCAGAAAAAGACCTGCAGATCGGCAACCACGTTGTTCATCAAAGATCCAAATGAAACAAAAAGTTTTATTTATACAAAAAGCCGGCAGCCACCATGCTGCCGGCAATTTTTTACCTGTATTCTTTTTCAGTTTCTCTTATATTAAAAAGATAAAAAAACTATCTGGTGCTTTTCTCAAATCTCAAACGATCAATCCAATTCCATCAGCGTCGCCCTGCAAGGTGCTCCATCGGCCCCGCCGAGATTCAGTGGCGCACAATTCAGGATATAAGCGCCTTCCGGTACTTTAGCAAGCCTGATCCCTTCGAGCAATACCACCTGTGCCCCCAGCATGATCAAATGAACTTCCTTCGGTGCATTCTCAGGACCGACAGTCTGTGATTCATTGCCAAACAGTTTCAAGTTAGCAGATGCAAACTCTTTTGCTGCTTCAGCCGTCATGGTTGCGTTACCTTTGACCAGAATCCGCTTGGCGCTGCGGGGATCACACTCTTTCGCCGCCTGCAATATTCTCTTTGCATCATCAACTGTAATGTCCCCTTCATGCTCAGCAACATATGCATATCCGATGAATTTATCCAGATCTACCTGATCGATGGTTTTTGCGCCATCGATAAAATGAAACGGCGCATCCACATGCGTTCCGTTATGCGCACACATATGAAAAGCTGTCAGATTACAGATATCGCCTTTGCTGATACTCAGCTGTGTTTCCCTCTGCGGGCTCGGATCACCCGGAAACACCTTACATCCGAACACTTCCTGCGAAATATCATATAGCTTCATAATGCCCCCTCCAAATTGATCATTCGATCGTTCCACTGATTTTCTCCGTCAGTCAGCAACTTGTTTTTTTCCTGTCGAAATCTTAATATCCGGCCGTCATATCCACCCTGTTATTGAGCGGCCTGTTTTCACAGAAGTTATCAAAATCCGCCAAAAACATGTCTACGATCCGGTCCACCGTATACGGCAGCGTCCAGTTTCCTGCCACATGTGTTGTCAGTACAAGCCTAGGACAATCCCACAGCGAGCTATTCGGATCCAGCGGCTCTTTTTCAAATACATCCAGCGCTGCGCCCCCGAGTTTTCCTTCCCGCAGGATACGCTCCAGCGCCTCCTGATCTAATACATTGCCTCTTCCCACATTTACAAGGAAGGCACCTGCAGGCAGCATCCGCAGTCTTTCTTCCGTCAACAGACCCATTGTCTGCGGAGTAGACGGAAGCGACAATACCAGCAGATCGGTTTCCGGCAATACCTTCTCTATTTCGTCAAGTGTTACGATCCTGTCAAACAACTGATCCGGATTCTGTCCCCTGCGGTTGACCCCGGTCATGGATTTCGGTCCGAATGCCTTCAGCCTGATCGCCGCTTCTTTTCCGATATCACCGGTTCCCACAAATGTGATCCTTGCACCGTGGATAGAGCTGATCGGAAGATCATGTTCCCAGATGCGTTCCCTGACCAGATTCACATATTCCGGCCTTCTTCTCATGGCTTCGAGCGTTACCATCACTATATGCTCTGCGATCGTGAGCCCATATGCACCGGACGAATTGCTGAGTATGATATCTTTCCCTTTCAGTACATTCAAAAAATGATCCACTCCCGCCGATGGCGTGCAGACCCACTTAATCCCATCGCCTGCCGTGGCAAGTGCCGCGTTCATGCCAAAAACAATTTCTGCATCTGCCGCTTCACTCAGTGCTGTTTCCTGATCCTTGCAAAAAACAGCCTGATACCCTCTGGCACTTACATGATCTTCGATTTTTTGTTTCCTGCCATCATCCAATGCAGGAAATGCAACGACAAGTTTCTTTTTGTTTGATCCCATCTTCTTATCCCCCTGATTTATTGTTTAATTCCTGTTCCCTATTCTCATTTCAGAATCAACTATACCATGAATTATCCGCCTATAACATTGCTAACATCCGGATCTGATTTCCTTTCTCTGTTGCATGCGGACTTTTTTCTGATTTACAACCTCTTCTTCCACTTCGCCTTCTCAGAAGCAGCCTTCTTGCAATCCTCAACAGATAAATATTCATTCCTTAATGCAATATCCATACTGATCTCCTGCCCGAGTAGTTCAAAGTGTCCATCCTTTTCTATAATAATATACCTTATGATTTCATGAAT
>JAEEKC010000042.1 GCA_016282215.1 Lachnospiraceae bacterium | reverse complement strand
GCCAGGAGAGTTCGCGGTTGGTATAAAGGGACGGATCGCGATAGTCCGCGCCGGTGCCCGCCGCCTTGTTCTCCTTGGCGGCTTTTTCTTTCCCAGACTTGCCGGAACCTGCTTTAGGCTGCTTTGCTTTCCCATCGGCTTTCAGTTTTTTTTCTTTCTTTTTCTCACTGTCTGTTTTCTTTGTCATGTCGGTTTCCTCAGGATTTATTAATATCGGGTTTTACAGGATTCTCTTCTGCCGTACCACCGGCCGGATGTGAAAGACTTCTTCGAAGAAATCTTCCTTCGGACCAAGAAGCCCCATCTCCAATGTCAGGTCCTCAGGGGTGTCCACTACGATAGTCAGTTCTCTGCCCGAGAGCGTCGCTTTGATGGTGCGGATCTTTTCCCGGTAGCTTCTGACAAGTCCGTTTGCCACCTTCAGGATCGCTGTCAGTTTTGCTACTGTCAGGTAAGCATTCTGATCAAGACCCGAATCATGGCTGAGCTGGGTATAGTATTCAAAATCCACCCGGTTGAATTTGACGATATTCGCCAGGATCTCACGCTCCAAATGGGACAGTCCGATGATCTCGTTCGCCATGATGATGCTGTAGCTGCACTCACCCACGCTGTTCATACTGATGTATTTTCCGCAGTCATTCAGTCTTGCGGACAGCTGCAAAAGCAGGCGTTCGCGGCTCTTTAAACCATGTACTTTTTTCATGGAATCAAAGATTTGCAGTGCGATCTGTTCCATTAATGCTGCACGCCGTTCGTTTCCGTGAAACCTGCGGCAGATATTGTCCGCACAGGCCAGGATATCGCGTTCAAAATCATGTTCCATCTTCAAAAGGCGGTTCGTCTCCGCATATTCATAGCCGATACCGTCACACAGGCTGACCGCCGGCGCCCAGAGATGATTTGTCTCGAGAATCTCCATCATGCGGCTGACCATCTCGGAACTGATATACAAAAGCAGGGCCTTTTCCTCACTGATCCCGAGGAATTTTGCCACCTGCGCATCGGAACTTTTACGGATACGTTCCACAAAACTCTTACATTCTTCCCTGGTCAGATAGCCCGGATGTTCCAGCCCAAGTTCCGGCCGCTGTATGATCAGTGACAGATAATCGTCGACAAGAATAATGTTCTCAAGCTGCCTGCCGCTCAGGAACAGCCGTTTCATCACCTGCAGCTGATTGTCCACCATTTCACGGATCAATCGCTCATAATGAGACCTGCCCACCTGCATGGAAAACAGGCGCTCACGCATACGCAAAAGTCCAAGCCGAAGGTTCTGGGTACCTACCAGAGTATCCCTGTCAAACAGCGAGATCTGGCTACTGCCGCCGCCCACGTCCACAATAACAGTTCCTGTTTTGATGACCTGTTCAAAGGTCTCGCCCCGGGAAGCGATGGCTTTATAATCGAGAAAACGCTGTTCGGAATTACTGATGACATCCACCACGATCCCCGTCCTCGAACGGATCAGGTCGCAGATCACAGCCGTATTTTCCGTCTCCCGGATAGCACTGGTACCATAAGCCTTATAGGCATCCGCCTGATACGTCTTCATGACCTCTTTGAACTTTTTGAGCACTTCGCAAAGTTCTTCCACCCGGTCCTTATTGATCTTGCCCGTGTTATAGGTATCCGTTCCCAGTTCCACCCGGTGACGGATATGGTCAATCTCCTTTAATCCCGCCTTGGGCGAGATCTCGAAGATCTTCATTGCCAGTTCATACGAACCGACATCGATTGCCGCAAATGTTTTATATGCCATAGCATTCCTCCAACCTCATCTTTGATATCTGATGAGGGGCTTAGTAATTCCCGAGTATCTTCATATTCTTCGCCTCGTCTCTCAGCCCCCGCAGCGCATTTTTCACCGCGCCGTCGGAAAGGTTTCCTTCGAAATCCACAAAGAAACGATACTCCCAGTCCTTCTCCGGGATCGGTCGTGACTCGATCCTGGTCAGGTTCAGATTGTTATAGATAAAGTGAGACAACAGATGATAGAGCGCACCGCTCCTGTGCGGCAGCTCAAAACAAAGACTGATCTTGTTCGCCCCGGATAAAAACACCTTCTGGTTGGTGATGATGATAAACCGGGTGGAATTACCGCCACGGGAATTGATTCCCTTTTGCAAAACCTCCAGCCCATAGTATTGTCCCGCATATTCGCTGGCCACGGCCACTTTGGTCGGATCCTTATCATCCCGCACCTTCATGGCAGCAAAGGCATTGTTCTGCAGTCCCACCTGCTCCCAGCGGTATTCTGATAAAAAGTCCGCGGACTGCATCAGCGACTGGGGATGGGAATAGACCTTCTTTACCTGCGAAAGATCCGTCCCCGGCAATCCTAACAGGCAATGCTCAATGGGAATGATCTGCTCTGCCACGATATAGTTTTCAAATTCCACCAGCAGGTCATAGATCTCATTGACGATCCCGGCCGTGGAATTTTCTATGGGCAGCACACCGAAATCCGCGCTGCCTTCATCGATGGCGCTCATCGCCTCACGGAAAGTGTCCACATGAAAACTCGAAACATCCTTTCCGAAGTATTTTTCCATGGCCGCCTGGGAATAGGAGCCTTCCGCCCCCTGGAAAACAACTCTTGCCTTCGCACAGTTCGCGCCGGCTTTTCCCTCAGCGCCATCCTGCGAAGCAGTATCAACTCCCGGTTCATCAAACAGGCTCTTTACCTGTATAAAGGGAAGCTTTCCCATCACGCCTTTTTCCGCCAGCTTCTGATACTGCAGTTTCCTGCTGACGGACATGATCTGGGAAAACAGTTCCCGCACTGCCATCTTGTCAAAATCGCTGTCCACAAAGGAGGCGACTTTATCTAATTTTTCTTCTTCTCTTGCCTTATCAAAAACCTTCTTCCCGGTTTCTATCTTATAATCGGCGATCTTTTCGCAGACCTCCATCCGCCTTCTGTAAAGCTCGATGAACTGCTTGTCGATGCCATCGATCTCATCCCGGAAAGTCAACAGATTTTCTTTGCTTTTGTTTTGCTCTTCCATTTCATCAACCTGCCGCAAATCCTGACTTACTGCCAAGTCCTGCTTTCTTCATTGCTTTTTTGTATGCCGCCAGTTTGGACGAAGGTACCGTCACTGACGCTTTCTTCACGCCCTTGAAGGCGTTCTTGCCGAAGCTTAATTTCGTCGATTCTATTTTGATGGATTTCAACTTTTTGCAGTTCTTAAATCCATTGTCGGCAACCTTGGTCACCTTATAGGTCTTCCCGTCGTACCGGATCGCTGCGGGAATGGTCACGCTTGTGATCTTGGCATTTTTCGCCTTCACCTCTGCCTTGCCGCCGCCAAGAAGCTTCACGGAAAGATTACCGAGGGTTACCGAATCCCCTTTGCCTGCCGCTTTTTTGACACTGCATTTATATGCCTTCGGCCACTCCCAAACCCTGTAATTACCGGTCGTGATCGACGCCTTTTTACCCCAGCCGTTTTTGATATTCGTAAAGACGATGGTACTGTCACCCACTTTAGCCGTACCTGTCAGATCGTAGCTGTCATTTCTGCCATATAACCGAAGACGCGCCTCGGCAGTATTCTCATTTGTCAGCTTCACATTGGGAAACGAATCGTTTTCCATGATCAGACCGAATACCTGATCCTTTGTGATCGGCTTTTTCAAAGTAACCGTCACCTGATTTGGCGTTGCCGTCACGCTTTTGACATTAAAAATGTATTTGCCCTTGGAAGCATAAGGATTAAACTGATTGCCATAGATCCTGAAATTACTTGCCTCGTGTCCGATGACCATATTGTAGTTCGGCACGATCAGCAGTTCATGCAGGTCAAGCTGCGCCATGTTTCCGGATGTCGGATTCACACTGGTCTTGCCGATGGATTTTGCAAAACTCTCTCCCTTTTTCACAAAGCTTACGATCCTCGTCAGCAGGGAATAGCGGTTTGTCGCATTCACCTTATTTCCGCTTGTCAGATCAAGCAGCTCACCCGTTTCTTTTCTGAGCGCCTGTACGGTGGCATTATCCGAGTACTGCGCCGTTACCACGTTCACGGTAAAACTGCCGCTCTCTTTTCCGCCTTCTTCCGTAACGACAATCCTTGTGGTTCCCTTTTCCACAGCAGTCAGTACACCGTTTTCATCGACAGAGGCTACGGTTGCATCTTCACTGGTAAACGTGAACTTTTTCCCTGTTCTTCTGGTAGCCCTTTCATGATCATTTATCATATAGCTGACATAGGCTTCCTTCAGGTCCCAGGTTGTGCCGATCTCAAGATCCTTCTTGGTCATAAACATCCAGGGCACCGTTTCGGTTTCTCCCGCAGATGCCTTTTGCTCAGGCACCAGCACAAAGAGCAGTATCAGCGTTGACAACAGAAGCAGTTTTCGTACGTGTTTCATTTTTTCAGTCCTCCCAAATTTATGATTAGTTTAACAGCTCCGTATTTTCATATCAGACTTTACAATTCCAATTTATCATTCGTTTTGTTCCTCCGGTTTTTCATACCGGGTAATTTTCTACCGTTTGTTAAGACCTGCAATCTGACCCCCAGCAGCATCGCAAAAAGCGGTGTCACAAACAGATTGCCGTCATAGAACAATCCTGCTATCAAGTATATAACAATCCCGGTCAGAGTGACAAGAGTGAATACATCTTTTTCCATGTTTTGTCCCCCCTGCCCGGCGTCCATATCAGCTGCTGTTTCTGCTATCGTTTTTTCCATATCCGCTTCTTTGCCCCGTCGGTGTTTCTCCGCCCCCGGAACCCATATGC
>JAEEKC010000339.1 GCA_016282215.1 Lachnospiraceae bacterium | reverse complement strand
CGCAGATCATGGAAAAGATGCTGGAAGCAGGAATCCTTTCCGGAGGTGATAGCTGTTTGAAAGACGGGTCGGGGCGGGTCCGGCTGATCGGGCTGTATTCACCTGCAAGGTCACTTTTGCAAAGCAGCATTGCCATCACCATGGGACAGATCTTAGGGAAAGAAGAAAAGGTTTTGTATCTGAATTTAGAGCCGTGTTCGGGCATGGAGTATCTTTTGCAAAGAGAGTTTTCAAGAGACCTGGCAGACTTGCTCTTTTATATGACGGGACATGAGATGGAGTTTTCCTGGAGACTGAAGGCTATGGTGGAAAGTGTCGGATATATCGATATCATACCGCCGGTGCTGTCTTTTCCGGATATTGAGGAAATGGATCCCGATATCATTAAAAAGATGCTGAAAAAGATCATGCGGGAAACCGATTATACCGTAGTCATCATCGATCTGAGCGAAGTCAGCGGACTGCTGGGAATACTTGAGCTCTGCGATGAGATCATCTGCCCGTTTCAGGAAGACGGACTGGCAAGGGCCAAGGTGGAGCAATATGAAAAGATTCTGACAATGCTTCATCTGCAGGAGATTGAAAAAAAGACAAAACGATGCGTGTTGCCGACCTTTGCCAAGCTGCCGAGAGAAATATCTTCCCTGACCAAAAGTGAACTGGCGGAGTATATCAGGAGAGAGATTCTGGCATGATTTTGCGGATCCGGATAAACTGCAGAATATGCGTGTAAGGAATGGTATAGAAATCGGGCCGGTAAACGCATGATCAATTGAATGCAAAATTCGGTATTGAAAACCAAAGTCCGGGAACTGTTGACAAATTGGGTAGTATACAGTTCAACATGAAAACATGGAGCAAGATAACTACTGACAATTCGGGCAGTGTTAACACAGGCATGAAAAAACGAGTTGAATGATTTCAAGAAAAATATGGAGTGATGTATGAAACGGATCAAAAAGCCGGAAAAAAGAATTGAGCAGGAAGACAGCATAATTACCGGAGCTGATCTGCAGCACGAAGGTATGACTTACGAAGAAATAAGAGAAAGCCTGAAACGGGATCTTCTTCACCATCTCGATATGCAGCTTGAAGCCAGCGATGAACAGGTGATGGAACTGATCGAAGAAGAGATATTGTCCATTGGAAAAACGGTTTATCTGAGCCTGGCGCAGAAAAACGCACTTCGCAGGGAACTGTATCATGCGATACGAAAACTGGGAGTATTACAGGAATTGATCGATGATCCGACGGTTACCGAAATCATGGTAAACGGCCCGGATCATATTTTTCTGGAAAAAAACGGTCAGTTATTGCGACATCCGGGATCTTTTGAAAGCGTAGAAAAACTGCAGGATGTGATCTCGCAGATCGTAGCCGGCTGCAACAGAGTCGTGAATGAGAGGGATCCGATCGTGGATGCGAGGATCGCGGGAAGCCGTGTGCATGTTGTGCTTGCACCGGTTGCGCTCAATGGTCCGATCCTGACCATCAGAAGGTTTCCCGAGCACCCCATTACGATGGAGCAGCTTATCGGTTTCGGATCGATCAACCGGGAAGTATCCGAGTTTCTCAGGACACTGGTAGAGGCAAAATATAATATCCTGATCGGCGGTGGCACGGGCAGCGGGAAGACCACTTTTCTGAATGTGCTCTCCGGTTTCATCCCGAAACAGGAACGCATCATCACCATAGAAGACAGTGCGGAGCTGCAGATCCAGGGGGTCGAGAACCTTGTCCGGATGGAAACCAGAAATGCCAATATGGAAGAGTGCCGGCCGATCACGATCCGAGATCTGATCCGCGCTGCGCTTCGAATGAGGCCTGACCGCGTGATCGTCGGAGAGGTTAGAGGGGGTGAAGCACTCGATATGCTGCAGGCTATGAATACAGGACATGACGGCTCCTTATCCACCGCACACGCAAACAGCGCAGAGGATATGATCATGCGCCTTGAAAGCATGGTGTTAATGGGCGCTGACTTGCCGCTGCCGTCGATCCGCAGACAGATTGCAAGCGCCATCGATATCATTGTCCATCTCGGCAGATTAAGGGACCGGAGCAGACGCGTCCTTTCGGTCATGGAAATGACCTGTGACGAGGACGGTGAGATCCGGCTGCATCCTCTCTACCTGTTTCAGGAAACCGGTGAAGAAAACGGCAGAGTGCTTGGCAACCTGGAAAAAACCGGGGAATTGTTGCATACAGATAAACTGCGGATGGCAGGGAAGTGAGGGGTGTCAATGGGGACGGTTCTTTTTGACAACCATGAGTGTCAGGTGGGGACGGTTCTCTGTGACAACCTGTATTGCAAGGTTGTCAGAGAGAACCGTCCCCACTGACACCGGCTGACAGAACTAGAGTTTAATGATATAATCGATATGGTGATCGCAAAAGTTGTTTTGAAATGATCAATTGAAGAAAGGTTATTGAATGATATGGACATCCGTGTGGTGATATTTGATTTTGACGGCACGCTTGCCGATACCAGAAAGCCAATCGTGACGGCAAAGCAGGAGACGATGAAAAACGCAGGACTTACAGTGATGGATGAAGAAACCTGTGCCTCTACCATAGGGCTGACGGCCAAAGCCGGTTTTCAAAAGTTCTATCCGGACCTGCCGGAAGAGGTGTTGGATACTCTTGTCCGGGAGTACAGGAGAAGATTCGATGAGCTGACGGCCGAAATGCCGCCCGAACGTTTCCCGGGTGTTGACAAAGTGCTGGTGGAACTTGAAAAAAGGAAGATTATAAGAACTATAGCGACAGCCAGGAACAGAAAATCTCTGACGGAATTTCTGGCGCTATGGGGGATGGATAATACATTTCAGTATATTCTCTGCGGGGAGGATACAGAGAGGTTAAAACCCTATCCCGATCCGGTCTTAAAAACCCTGAAGGAGTTATCCGTTCAGCCTGATCAGGCACTGGTGGTGGGTGATATGCCGGTGGATATGGAGATGGGGAAAAGCGCAGGCGTCTATACCTGCGGTGTAACCTACGGAAACTCAGACAGAAAGCATCTGCAGGAGGCGGGCGCAGACTTTGTCATCGATTCGATCGAGGAACTGTTGGATCTTCTGTGAAAGAGGGCTGATTACGTGCCGCTATGAAGAAAAAAAGAGAAGACGTGCTGGCATGATCAGCCTATTCCTTATAACGGAAGGGCTGATTTTTTAGTTGTCAATGGGGACGGTTCTTTTTGACAACCTATGGTATGAAAAAGGTAGTGCTATCCGGGGATATTTGGTATAATACTTTCATATTCCCGGTAGGACAGTGAATAATCCGGCATGAAAATACGCAGCCGAAAATGAATGATGAATGATCGTGTAAAGTTCGATATGAAAAAAGGAGCCGAAAAACGAATGATGAATGACCGTGTAAAGTCCGATATGAAAAAACAAAGTCGAAAAATGAATGGTCAATTTTGCAGACTGATCTTCTTTGTCTGCACGATGGTGCTCGGCCTTGTCTGGAGGTCTGCTCCCGCATATGGCGACACCACGGCTGAGGTCGTACGCGTAGGTTATTACGAAAATGAAGTGTTTCAGGAGGGTGCCGGCGAAGGGCAGGTGAAAAGCGGCTACGCCTATGAATACTACCGCAAGCTTTCGGAATACACCGGCTGGGAATATGAATATGTCTACGGCGAGTTTGGAGATCTTTACCAAATGCTCCTTGACGGCGATATCGATCTGCTTGCGGGCCTGGCCTTCAGGGAAGAACGGGCGGCGCTGATCGGATATCCGGATGCCGTTATGGGCAACGAATCTTATTACCTTGTCAAGTATGATGAAGACAGGGACATTACCGCCGATCCCGCCACATTGAACGGATGCAAGATCGGTGTGCTGGACAGTGCCATGGTGGATGTCCTGCATCAATACCTGGATGAGCATCATGTGGATGCGAAGGTTATTACCTATCCGGATTACACACATTTGTTTGAGGCTTTTGATTCCCGTGAAGTGGACGTTCTCGCTGCGGAGAGCGATGGCGCCCGCGGCAGAGAACACTCAGAAGTTCTGACGGTTTTCGGAACATCTGATTATTATCTGTGCACAAATAAAAACCGGCCGGATCTGCTGGCGGAGCTGAACTTGGCGCAGACGATGCTGGCTGCGGAAGAGCCGAATTATTTAAGTTCCCTGAGGGCAAAATATTACTCATTAAGTGTGAACGCAAAGGCTTTTTCACAGGCCGAGCGGGAGTGGATGGACACTCATGACACCCTGAAGGTCGGTTATCTGAAAAACTACCTTCCCTACAGTGATACGGATGCAGACGGCAATGCGACCGGTATTGTAAAAGACATGATACCGGATATCATAAAATCCCTGGGCGGCACGGAGATGAGTGTGACCTTTGACGGATATCAGAGTTATGATGATATGATAGCAGACCTGACTTCCGGCGTCATCGATGTGGCTTTTCCGGTGGGCGGCGGATTGTACTACTCAGAAGAGAACGGCATCTACCAGTCAAGTCCTGTTGTTTCGGCACCTACCGCGCTAGTCTGCCGGGGAGATTTCACCGAGACAACAACCACGCGCTTTGCGGTCAATAAAAATAACCGCATGCAGTATTATTATGTGCGGACGAATTATCCGAATGCAGAAGTTATATTCTATCCTTCCATCGAAGACAGCCTGGCAGGCGTTCTTTCCGGCAGGGCCACATGTACGACATTAAATGGACTTCGTGCAAATGAAATATTAAAAAACAGAAAATACGAGAATCTTTCGATCCGGCAATCAAGCTATAATGATGACCGCTGCTTTGGCGTGAAGATCGGTAATGAAGGTTTGCTGAAACTCTTAAATCGCGGGATCAATGTACTGGGCAGTGACTATGCACAGAATATTTCATACCGCTATACCGGCGGCCTGTATTCCTACAGTTTTCTGGATATGGTCCGGGATCATATGGCGATCGTCAGTTTGCTTCTTCTTGCCGTCGCGGCATTGATCGTATTTTTGCTGGTGCGTGATGTCAGACGTACGAGGAAAGAAGTCAGGGAAAAGGAAACAGCGCGGCAGGAACTGGAAGTGAAAAACAGGGAGCTGGCCGAGAGCCAGAAAGCTCTGTCGGATGCATTGATCGCTGCGGAGCAGGCCAACCGGGCCAAAACAGTTTTTCTGAACAACATGTCCCATGATATCCGCACACCGATGAATGCCATAGTCGGCTTCACTGCGCTGGCGGCTTCTCATCTCGACAATCCGGAGCTGATGCAGGATTATCTCGGAAAAATCTCCGTTTCCAGCCAGCATCTTTTGTCGCTGATCAATGATGTACTCGACATGAGCCGCATTGAAAGCGGTAATGTCACCATCGAAGAGGCGCAGGTGCATCTGCCGGACGTGATCCGCGACCTGCGGACGATCATCCAGCCCAATATCACAGCTGGGCAGCTCGAACTGTCTGTTGACACACAGGATGTGACACATGAAGATATTATTGCGGACAAGCTCCGGCTGAACCAGGTGCTGTTAAACATTTTGTCCAATGCGATCAAGTTTACGCCTGCAGGCGGCAAGATCAGTTTTCAGGTGATCGAGAAACCATCGACTGACGACAAAACAGCGAATTTTGAATTCCGGATCAAAGATAACGGGATCGGTATGAGCGAGGAATTTCAAAAGACGATATTTGAAGCATTTTCCCGTGAAAAAACAAGCACGGTCAGCGGCATACAGGGAACCGGCCTTGGTATGGCCATCGCAAAGCACATAGTCGATATGATGGGCGGCATGATCACGGTGCATTCTGCGGAGGGCAAGGGAAGCGAGTTTGTCGTACAGCTTCCGTGCAGGATCAGCAGCGAAACCGCTAAGTTTGAGCCAACGCCTGGGCCGCAGGGGAAGCGCGCTTTGGCAGCAGAGGATGAGAAGAAAAATGACCAGCAGGCATTGCCCGATTTTTCAGGGAAACGGGTATTGCTGGCGGAAGATAACCAGATGAATCAGATCCTTGCAGAGAATATTTTAACAACCGTCGGATTTGAAGTGGATATCGCAGGCGACGGAACGCAGGCAGTGGAAAAAATGAAATCGGCAGCTGCCGGGTTTTATGATATGATCCTGATGGATATCCAGATGCCCCAAATGGACGGCTATGAAGCAACAAGGCAGATCCGTGCGCTGGACGATAAAGAAAAGTCTGAGATCCCTATTGTGGCGGTGACGGCAAATGCTTTTGAAGAGGACCGGCAGATCGCCATGGATGCCGGCATGAACGGATATCTTGCAAAACCATATGATATTCCGGAAATCATGAAGACGCTGAAAGAGTTGTTAGGTTGATGAGCAATCATCATCTCATTATGAGGATACAGAAGAAGGGAAAAATAATACGATTAAGGAGGATGGCAGATGAAAAAGAACAATGTAAAACGGACGATCATAGGACTTTTCAGCACGGTGCTTTTGACCGCAGCTTTTAGCGTTGCAGCACTTGCTGAGCCTGGAAACACGATCCCCGCGGAAGGGAACCTTTTACAAAATGGCGGCGGTGAAACCGGAGATATCAGCGGGTGGAAACATGAATATACCGGCTATGATACCGTGTTTGAGGCACAGGAGGAAAGTGATTTTGATTCTTATTCGCCGAATGCGGTAAAGCCGAATTCAGGGAAATACAGTATTGTGTCGGATGCGTATATTATCTGCTACGATACGTTTAGCTGGAAACTATCTACGCTTCTTACATTTCCTGAGGATGACGATATGAACACCGCGGTAGAACTCTATCAGGATGTGGATGTTTCTCAGCTGGCAGCGGGAACGGAACTGATTTTGAGAGGCTATGTCACAGCCGAGGGCAATATCAAAGCGTCATTTTGGGATGCAGAGGGCACGAAACTGGATGAATATGCCGCAAAGGACAGGTCGGTGAAAGACGATAATGACTGGAAATACCAGCGGGCAAGTTTTAAGATCCCCGCAAATGCAAAGACCTGCAGGGTTTCTTTGCTGGCTGCTTTTCACAGAGCGCTTGGCGGTTATGGTGATCCGCTTTCTGAATATACCAGAGGCGGTTTTGATGATGTTTCACTGACTGTCAGAAAAGCACCTTCTTATACAGTAACAAAAGCGCCGGCCGAAGGTGAATGCCTGAAAAACGGCGGCGGTGAAAGCGGAAATCTGGACGGATGGTTCTACGAATATGAGGATTTTGTGGTCTTTCGCACGGTTGGAAAAACCGACTTTTTCTCATACACGAATGTGTCGCCCCACAGCGGTACCTACAGCATAGCCTCTGATTTCTTCTGGGCCAATTCTGATCATAAGAATGACAGCGGCGGATCTTTCTATCTTGCAGATGATCTGGCATTTGATAACAAGGATGATAATACATCAACGGTGACCATTTATCAGCAGGTGGATCTTTCAGCTGTTGCCCAGGGAAGCAGCCTTGTGCTTGACGGTTTTGTCGGCGGCGAAGGCGATATTTCTATGGCCATTTATGATAATGCAGGCAGTGTCCTTCTTTCCAAAACAGCGGCTAATACCGGTGATGCACAATCTGGCTGGCAGGAGCAGACCGTGACGGTAACGGTTCCGGCCAAGGCGGCTTATGCCAGAGTATTTTTAAATGCCGCTTATGCAAGGTATTACGGCGCCGGCGTTCCTTCCGGCGAGTATACAAGGGGCGCATTTGATGATATTTCCCTCAAAGCAGTGAAAGCAGGAAGCGGCCAGCAGAGTGGCACCGGTCAGCAGACCGGCACCACCCCTTCGCAGGGACAAGAAAAAAATGATCAGGCCACAGCGACCGGAACAAAAGCAGCAAATCCCATGACCATTAAGGTCGCCAGGAAAACCTACAGCCGCTCAAAGAATCTGAAAAAGAAGAAAACTTTCAGCATCGGTGTGAAAAAAGCGAAGGGCAGCGTGACCTATACCTTAAGCAAAAAGGCAAAAAAAGCCGGGATCAAAGTATCGAAAAAAGGCAAAGTGACCGTACCAAAAAAATGTAAAAAGGGTACCTATACCATTACCGTGACCGCAAAGGGAACGGACGCATATGAGAGTGCGAAGAAGACAGTTAAGATCATCGTTAAGAAATAAGGAGGCTATATGGTCGGATGATCATAACAATTCCGAAAATGAGGTGATGGAACCCTGCCATTTTGATTTCTCTGCAACGGTTTTCGTCTTTTCATGGTATTATATGTGAAAGGTTGCAGTAAATAGCGGAAAAGAGTAAGAGAACGCATGAAAACTTTCCGGAATAAAGAGGAGAGGATTTCACAAAGAGGATACCATGAAAGAAACAGAAAACATAATCCCGCAGGGAATGAGAGCAAAAAAACACAGACAGCTGCAGGCATGGTCGATATATCCCATTACCAATATGATACTTGATTCGCTGCCGAGTTCAGGGAAACTTGCGGAGTTTGCGGATATTCAGAACATGCTGCAAAGCCACGTCAATGTGCTTTTGCCGGTAAACAGCCAAACCCGTTATGATACGATCCCTTATCCGGATGCGGT
>JAEEKC010000338.1 GCA_016282215.1 Lachnospiraceae bacterium | reverse complement strand
TACATTTATGATGAAATATGATAAGATTTTTCAAATATGATGAAATATGATAAGATTTGCGAAATATGATGAAATATGATAAAATATGATAAATCGGAGATGGTGTAAAGTCCGATATGAAAATATTGAACCGATAAACTACTGATCAATGGTAGTATAAAGCCCGATATGATAATATTGAACCGATTAGCTACTGATGAATTGGAGGAAAGACAGATGAAAACTTTGGTTGTGTATTACTCATTGGAGGGTAACACTGAGTATGTGGCAAAGAGGATCGGGGAAAAGACAGGAGCGGATCTGCTCAAGCTAATCCCGAAGAAAGCATATCATGACAAAGGGTTTGCCAAATTCTTTTGGGGCGGCAAGAGTGCCGTAATGGCTGAAAAGCCCGAGCTGGAAGCATATGATGTTGACCTGGCGGCGTATGAAAGGATTGTTTTCGGATTCCCGGTGTGGGCATCCAACTTCACTCCGCCGATCAGAACCTTTGTTGAAGATAATAAGAAAGAACTAAACGGTAAGAAGATTGCGGCCTTTGCCTGCCAAAGCGGTTCCGGCGCGGAAAAGGCACTGGCTAAGCTGGCAAAAACTGTTGGAATCAATGACTTTGAGAAGAAAGCCGTATTCATAGATCCTTTTGCGAGGAAGAGTGATGAGATGGAGGCAAGGATAGAAGCATTCTGTGATACATTGAATGCTTGACATTCCCGGTGAAAGCGTTAGAATGAGATCAGAAGAAAAGAGCTTCGTGCGAATCATACAAATGAATTCGCGCGGGGCTCTTTTTTGTAGCACCAACCCGGCAATGTATGCCGTGCTCGCACGAGCAGACATTAGCCGGGTGCAAGGACATGGAGCACGATAGTGCGGAATGTTCGCAGGTGCGAAAATCGAGTAGGGAGATGGAATCTCCTCTACTCGATTGTATCAGACTTCTCATCAAGGCCGTGTAAAGACAAATATATAAATACGAAACGGATGGATAACGAATCAAACAGGAGGCGAGAGGCATGATGGAAACAAACAAAATGTTAAAAAAGAATCCGGCAGACAGAAGATCCCTTATGGCGATGGTTTTTGAAAAGATCAGCCTACAGGAATTGTTAGTAGACATTCTGGCGGATATGATCGGTGGAATTCTGATCGCTGCCGGTGTTTATAATTTTGCCGCTGTGCAGGGCTTTCCCATGGTTGGTTTTAACGGGATCGGACTGATCCTGTATCAGCTCTTTCAGATACCCATCGGTGTCACCGTGCTTTTATTGAACATTCCTGCGATCTTTTTATGTTACAAGCAGTTGGGACGGCGGTTTCTTTTCAAGTCGATCAAGTCCATAGCCATCACATCGATCATCATGGATTTTGCAGCGCCACTGTTTCCTGTCTATACAGGCGATAAACTGCTGGCGGCCATATGCTGTTCTACGATCTGTGGGATCGGATATGCGTTGATCTACATGCGGGATTCTTCTACCGGCGGAACGGACTTTCTCATGATGGCGATCCATGCAAGGTTTCCTTTTCTTTCACTGGGAAAAGTGACCCTTGCTTTGGACGCCGCGGTAGTGGTTGCGGGGACGGTTTTTGTGTACAGAGATATGGACAGTCTGATCTACGGAACGATCATCGCGGTTGTGATCTCGATGGTATTGGATAAGATGATGTATAACTTAGACAGCGGGAAAGTTACCCTGATCGTCACTGACAAAGGAAGAGAAATGTGCGACTGTATTGCAGAGGACACAGGCAGGGGTGCCACCATTATAAAAGGCATCGGCAGTTACACGGGAGACAATAAGGATGTTGTGCTCTGCGCCTGCAGTAAAAAGCAGATGTACGGGATCAGAAAAATGGCAAAGACCGTGGATCCATCCTGCTTTTTTGTCATCATGGAATCGAACGAGGTAGTCGGAGAAGGTTTTAAGGGTGCTTAAGAAAAATCAACTAAGAAAAATCGCCGTATTTTATTGATGGAGAATAGTTTTTTTGTGGTATACTTAAAAAACAGAAAAGCTTAACAGGAGCGAACAACATGAGCAACGTAACGCAACGATTTTTAAGATATGTCAGTATCGATACACAATCGAGTGAGGATTCAGGGAAAAGTCCAAGTACGGATAAGCAGCATAACCTTGCAAAAGTGTTGTATGAAGAACTTTTGCAGCTTGGCGCAGAGGATGTTGTGTATGATAGGGAGCATTGCTATATCTATGCAAAGATCCCGGCTACAGGTGGTTTGGAAAAAAACAAAACCATAGGATTTATCTCGCATATGGACACATCGCCCGAGACATCCGGACAAGGCGTAAAGGCGCGCGTGATCGAAAACTATGACGGCGGAGATATCACGCTGAATGAATCGCTCGGTATCGTGCTGAAAACGGATATCTATCCGGAGATCAAAAACTATGCCGGAAAAAGCCTGATCGTCACAGACGGAACAACGCTTCTCGGGGCGGATGACAAGGCAGGAGTTGCCGAGATCATGACCATGGCTGAGTACCTTCTGACGCACCCGGAGGAAGAGCACGGACCGATCGCCATAGCATTTACGCCGGATGAAGAGATCGGAAAAGGAACCGAGTATTTCGATTTGAATCAGTTCGGTGCCGATTTTGCGTATACTGTAGATGGGGGTGCGCTGGGCGAACTTGAATATGAAACATTTAACG
>JAEEKC010000337.1 GCA_016282215.1 Lachnospiraceae bacterium | reverse complement strand
TTACGGAAGATGAGAACGCGCAGTTTTTAAAGCCAGGTGAAAGCGGCGCATCTTCACTGGCATTTGGCAATGAAAATGCAGATGAAATGGGCAGCATAGAGACGGATAACCTCGCCGGAACGCTGGGCGGAGACGGACAGAGCGGAAATACACTGTCACCGTTTATGAGCGGATACAGCAGCAGTGCTGAGGCTTTTGAAGCCCATAAAACTGCAAAAACCACCGGCCTTTCCGGAGAAGTCATTTCGGAATACGGAGTGCTGATGGATGCCGAAAGCGGTGAGATCCTGGCGCAGAGAAATGCGAATTCCAGAATATCCCCGGCTTCCATGACCAAAGTGCTGACGATCCTGGTGGCAGCGGAAAACCTTCCGGATCCGGATCTTGAGAAAAAAGTACAGATCACCATTGAGGCAACGGACTTTTCTTATCGCAATGACTGCAGCAATGTGGGATTTGCAAGAGATGAGGTGGTAACGGTCCGGGATCTGTTTTACGGTACGATCCTTCCTTCCGGCGGCGATGCGGCCTATGCGCTTTCCTGCTACACGGCGGGATCCATGGAAGCATTTGCAGATCTGATGAATGAAAAACTTGCCGATCTCGGTCTGTCGGGAAGTGCGCATTTTACGAACAGCGTCGGCTTATATAATGATGATCATTACTGTACCATCTATGATATGGCGATCATCATGGATGCGGCAATGCGAAACAGCTTTTGCAGGGAAGTGCTTTCCGCGCATACCTATACTACCTCCATTACACCGGAACATCCGGAAGGGATCACCATATCCAACTGGTTCCTTCGCAGAATTGAAGATAAAGACTGCGGCGGACTTGTTGTCGGAGCAAAGACCGGTTTTGTGGTGCAGTCCCGCAACTGTGCAGTCAGCTATGCAACAGACGCATCCGGACATCCTTACATTTGTGCCACCGGTGCTTCCACCAGCGGCTGGAAATGTATTTATGATCACGTAAAGATCTACAAAGCATTTTTCTCGGAAGGCGGATTTGATCCTTCGGCCATCGGCAACAGCCCGATCACCGACAGCGGCGACGGACTCGAAAGCGCACCGGCGGGTCAGACAGAAGAGAGTAACCCGGCAGGCCAGTCGGAAGATGGCGATGCACAGGGCGAAGATGAAGCGCAGGGCTGAGAAGAATTGTAAAGTAGAGAAGAGAAAAAAGGCTTCCCCCTGGGGGGCGCTAAGCGCCAGTGGCGCTTGCTCAGCGCGGACCGAGCCGGCAGGCGAGACAGCTGTCAGCGAAGCTGACCGATGAGGGGCCCCTGACCAACGAAAAATTTGAAGTATAGCGGCGTTTGTGCTACACTATCAGAGATTTCGAATAAAAACAATAAAACGATCATGCAAAATGATCCCATAGAAAGGCAGGAATAGTCACATGGCGGACAAAAAGTTAGTGGAAGCGATCACTGCGATGGACGTGGATTTTGCGCAGTGGTACACAGATGTAGTCAAGAAAGCGGAGCTGGTAGGATATACCTCGGTAAAAGGCTGCGTGGTTTTAAAACCCGCGGGCTATGCCATCTGGGAACTGATCCAGAAACAGCTCGATGCGCAGTTTAAGGCAACCGGCGTTGAAAATGTATATCTGCCGGTATTTATCCCGGAATCCCTTCTGCAAAAAGAGAAGGATCACGTGGAAGGCTTTGCCCCGGAAGTAGCGTGGGTAACCCACGGCGGACTTCAGCCGCTGAATGAGCGGATCTGTGTGCGCCCCACTTCGGAAACCCTGTTCTGCGATTTTTATAAAGATGATATCCAGTCCTACCGCGATCTTCCCAAGGTATATAACCAGTGGTGTAACGTGGTTCGCTGGGAAAAAGAGACCAGGCCCTTCCTTCGCAGCCGTGAGTTCTTATGGCAGGAAGGTCATACCGCCCATGCAACCCAGGAAGAAGCAAGCGAGCGTACCAGACAGATGCTCAATGTCTATGCGGACTTTTGTGAAAAAGTGCTCGCCATCCCGGTGATCAAAGGCCAGAAGACCGATAAGGAAAAGTTTGCGGGTGCTACCGAAACCTTTACGATCGAAGCACTGATGCATGACGGAAAAGCGCTGCAGTCCGGTACGAGCCATAACTTTGGTGACGGATTTGCAAAGGCGTTTGGCATTCAGTATACGGATAAAGAGAATAAACTGCAGTATGTACATCAGACCTCCTGGGGTGTTTCCACCAGACTCATCGGCGCCATCATCATGGTACACGGTGATGACAGCGGCCTGAAACTCCCGCCTAAGGTAGCGCCTGTTCAGGTACAGATCATCCCGATCCGCCAGCAGGCAGAGGGCGTACTGGATGCAGCATATGACCTGCAGAAAAAGTTAGCAGATGTTAACATTACGAATCCCATCCGTGTAAAGGTGGATGATTCCGACAAGACACCAGGCTGGAAATTCGCAGAGTGCGAGATGCGCGGCGTTCCTCTTCGTATCGAGATCGGTCCGAAGGATCTGGAAGCAGGAAAGTGCGTCCTTGTCCGCAGGGATACGGCTGAGAAGATCGAATGCGCTTTGGATGATGTAACCACAAAAGTTCCCGAGCTTCTTGAGACGATCCAGAAGGATATGTTAGAGGCAGCCAGGGCACATCGCGATGCACATACCTACTCTGCAAAGGATTACGAAGAGTTTGTCAAAGTATTCGAAGAAAAGTCCGGCTTTGTTAAGGCTATGTGGTGCGGCGACCAGGCCTGCGAAGACAAGATCAAAGAAGAGCTTGCCGTAACCAGCCGCTGCATGCCTTTTGAACAGGAACAGATCGCCGATACCTGCGTCTGCTGCGGAAAGAAAGCGCAGAAAATGGTATACTGGGGCAAGGCATACTAAATGCTTGAAAACGAAATAAATGCCCTCCCCCGCTGAGACAAG
>JAEEKC010000336.1 GCA_016282215.1 Lachnospiraceae bacterium | reverse complement strand
TGGTTGTGGATATTACAAAGTTCCCGCACCAACACCTCTAACTTGGTGTAGTCAAGTCCGCCGGTCTCGGCATGTGTCAGGGAAGAGGATCCCACCTTGACAACAATTCTCTTTTTGTCTGCGATCACGTCTCTTGGATTCATTTGTATTCCTTCTTTCTCAATTAATTAGTAGTTTATCGGCTTCGGTTTTTCATATCGGACTTTACACTACCCTCAAATATAGTAACTTACGATTTCACGATCCGCTCCGCTGCCAGCAGACCGTCCATGGCCGCGGACATGATACCGCCCGCATAACCCGCACCCTCGCCGACAGGATACAATCCTCTCAGCGACAGCGACTGTCCGCTTTCATCCCGCAGGATCCGAAGGGGCGACGATGTCCTGCTCTCAATGCCCGCAAGCAGGACATCATCTTGATCAAAGCCGTGAATCTTTCTGCCGAACTGCTGCATGCCCTCCAAAAAAGCCTGCCTGCAGTCCGCCGGAAGCAGCCCTGACAGATCCGCCGCCGCCCAAAGTCCCTTAACGGCTAGTCCTCCAGACATGACAGCTTCGCTTTCCAATGTCTGTTCTTCGATGCCCTGTTTATAAGCCCCATAGCTTTGCACCGGGATTTTTCCGCCGGCCAGCAAATAAGTCTTCCGTTCCAGATCCCTCTGAAATGCCACGCCGGAAAGGGGGTCTGCACCGCCTCCCGGATAATCTGCCGGGGTCACCGAAACGATCAGTGCGCTGTTCGCCGTGCCGCTTGCCCTGCCATGATAACTCATCCCGTTGACTGCCAGAAGCCCTTCTTCGGAAGAAGCATTTACCACATATCCGCCGGGACACATACAAAAACTGTATACCCCTCGGCCCACAGAAGTCTGCGCTGTCAGTTTATATGCTGCCGCACCAAGCCTTTTCAAAATCTCCGGCGGCTGCTCTCCATACTGCGACAGGTCGATCATACTCTGGGGATGCAGGATCCGAAATCCAACAGCAAAGGCTTTTGCCTCCATGGAAAGCTGTCTGTCAGAGAGCATTTGAAAGGTATCCCTTGCGCTGTGACCGATAGCCAGGACGATGGTATCCGTATCGATCTGTATCTTATGTTTTCCCTGCGAATCGTCAACCGGACTTACCACTGCGAGGCCGTTTTCGCCCTGTATAGTCTTGCCGTCGTCCCTTGATTGTCCTGCTTCTGTTACTTCCACTACGGCGCCGGTCACCCTGCCGTTTTCCTGTTGGATATCCACAAGAGCTGTTTCAAACAACACCTGTCCGCCCATACGGACGATCTCATTTCTGAGGTTTTCCGTCATCCCCATCAGAAGATCCGTACCCACATGGGGCTTATGATCATACAGGATATCAGACGGCGCTCCCATCTCCACAAAAAGCCGCAGGATCTCGCGGCACCTGCCGTCTTTATCCTTGATCAGCGTATTTAATTTCCCATCTGAAAAAGTGCCCGCGCCGCCTTCCCCGAACTGTACATTCGATGCCGGATCCAGCAGGCCGGTCTCCCAAAAACGCTCTACATCTTTCCTGCGCTCTCTGACCGGTTTCCCTCGTTCGATCAAAATCGGAGAAAGACCTGCCTTTGCCAGATAGTAAGCACATGCTAACCCTGCCGGTCCGCTGCCGACTACCAGGGGGCTTTTTCTGTTTTCACCAAAACCGGTTGTTTCTGTCTCTCTGCCCTTTTCAGAAACTGTCTCTCTATCCGTTTCCGGAAAACGGTAGGGCTCAGGCGCAAACAGTATATCAAAACTGCCTGCCGGTCCGGTTTTTTTGTTTTCCTTTTCGTGTTGTCTGCCGGCAGCATTTTTCCCGCGCTTTTTTTGCGCTGTGTTTTCGAGACGGGATAAGACTTCTTCTTCCGTTTTCCTCCCACCGCAAAGTGCAACGTCCATGGTGATCACATAGAAAAGCGCCGGTTTTTTTCTTGCGTCCAAAGAACGTCTGATGAGCGAAACCGACTCGATCTGCGCTTCTGCGATCCGCAGTTTTTTTGCTGCAAATACGCGCAGATCATCATCTGTATAAGTAATTGGAAATTTACACTGTGTGATCCTTAACATATCTTTCTCTTTATAATATCGCGCTTGCGTGCCGGTTCACATGGCAGCAGATATTCACTGCCACAGGCAGCCCGGCAATATGCGTTGCATAGGTTTCTATATTAACTGCCAGCGCCGTATTACTGCCGCCGAGTCCCGCCGGGCCGATTCCGCTTTGGTTGATCTTTTCAAGCAGTTCATCCTCCAACGCCGCTATATGCACAAGGGGAGAACGAATCTCAGTATTTCTTGTCAAAGCCTTTTTTGCCAAAAAAGCGCACTTCTCAAAGGTACCGCCGATGCCGACTCCGACTACCATGGGCGGGCAGGCATTCGGTCCTGCGTCCGATACCGCAGTCAGTACGGCATTTTTCACGCCTTCTATCCCGTCAGCGGGCTTGAGCATGAAAATGCGGCTCATGTTTTCACTGCCAAATCCTTTCGGTGCCACTGTAATAGTGATCTGATCTCCGGGTACGATCTGTTCATGCAAGATCGCCGGTGTATTGTCTTTTGTATTTTCCCGGATCAGCGGATCTGACACCACGGATTTGCGAAGAAAGCCGTCCACATAACCGCGCCGCACACCTTCATTCACGGCTGCTGTCAGGTCGCCGCCTTCGATATGCACATCCTGTCCGATCTCCATAAATACAACCGCCATTCCGGTGTCCTGACAGATTGGGATCATATCTTCCTTTGCGATCTGCAGATTCTGATCCAGCTGGCTCAGCACCTGCTGTCCAACAGGTGATGCTTCGCTCTCCTGTGCCTTTTTCAGCAGGCCGCACATATCCTCTGAGAGTTCATGGTTTGCCCTGATACAAAGCTCGGCTATGGTCTGTGTGATATCCTCAGTTTTGATAACTCTCATGCTTCCCACCTTTCCAAAAACGCTTCCACCTTCGGTCTTGTCTCTTCATATGTCGTAAACACGATCCCGTTCATTCCGCATTCCTTTGCGCCGAGAATATTGACCGGCATATCATCGAGAAACAGGCAGTCAGAAGGCGTCAGGTCGTATTTTTCAAACAACGTTTCATAGATCTTCAGGTCCGGCTTTAGTAGTTTGACATGACAGGAAAAAATCCCTCCGTCCATCAGTTCCAGGAATGAAAGAGCCTCTCTGTTTTTTTCGATCAGATAATCTGAATAATTGGAAAGAAACAGGACACGGTACCCCCGCTCCTTTAACTCTTTGATCCATACTCCGGCATAGTCCGTTTTTCCGATACATTCTCCGATCCTGTCATAAGCAAGTTTCATCTGTTTTTCAAAGCCCTGTGATTGCTTAAGCAGCGCCTGATAAATATGCTCCTGCGGGATCGCGCCTCTGTCCATCTCACGCCAAAGGCCGATCTCCCAAAACGCGCGATTGACTGCCGCTTTTTCTTTTTCATCCGTAAAGAGCGAATTAAGATAGGCCTGCCAGTCGAATTCCACAAGCACTCTGCCGATATCAAAAACGATTGTTTTCATCTGCATCCTCTTTTATACTAATTGATCATCAGTCTATTCTCCTCTGTGAATAGCAGCATACACAGAATACACGAATGACGGCGATTTTTCAAGTTTTTTATGCTTTCCGCCGACAGAGAAAAACTGAGATCCGCACCGGTTTTCGCATTCCGGGTGATCTCAGCCGTTTTATCTCACATTCTCTTTTCACTTAATTGATTAGAAGTTTACCGGCTGCGTTTTTTGCCAGCCAAAGATATTCTGTCAGTCACCAACCTTTTTGATATACAGTTCAAAGGTTCCGTCCCCGTTATCATCAAGCCTGAGCACTTCATGTCCTTCTTCCGCCACGCTGCGGGGTACGTTCTCTTTCGGCTCGCCGCCGTTTAAATGCACCTGAAGGATCTGACCGTCATC
>JAEEKC010000041.1 GCA_016282215.1 Lachnospiraceae bacterium | reverse complement strand
CAAACGCTGCAACAAATATATCGACGAAACTGAGCCCTGGGTACTGGCAAAGGACGAGAGCAAAAAAGACCGCCTTGCCACCGTGCTGTACAATCTGTGCGAAGGCATCATGATCGGTGCTTCTTTGGTATATCCGTTTATGCCGGATACTGCAAAAAAGATCGCCGCACAGTTAAACGCGCAGCTGTATGCTTTTGATACACTGGGCAGTTTCGGACAGTATGCAAACGGAAATAAAGTAACGGACGCGCCGGAAATTTTGTTTGCAAGACTGGATAAAGATGCGATCCTTGCCAAGGCAGCGGAGGTTGAGGCTGCTCAGAGAGCGGACTTTATAGAGCATCAGACCAAAGCGTTTGCAAACCTTGTGGCTGCAGGCCGGATGACGCAGGAAGAAGCGGATGCCAAAATGGCTGAACTGACCGGCTCTGCAGGCGGACAGGGCAGCAGTGATGGCGCTGCGATCCATGTGGAGAACAAAGAAGAGATCACCTATGATGATTTTGCAAAGCTGCAGTTTGCAGTGGGTGAGATCATCGCATGCGAGGAGGTAAAGAAGAGCAAGAAACTCCTTTGCTCTCAGGTAAAGATCGGTGATCAGACAAGACAGATCCTCTCCGGTATCCGGCCGCATTATACGGCTGAACAGATGGTGGGTAAGAAGGTGATGGTTCTTTTGAACCTTGCACCCCGCACCATGGCAGGCCTTGAGAGTCAGGGAATGCTGCTGTGCGCGGAAGGTCCTGACGGTGAGCTTGCGCTGATGAGCCCGGAGAAATCGTTACCATCCGGTAGTGAAATTGGGTGATTTATAGTATCCGAAGTATAAACAGAGGCTTCCCCCACTGGGGGAAGCTGACTGATGAGGGGTCTCTCTCATAGGAAAAACATATGAACATAACAAAAGAAGAATTCCGTTTCGACTCACGGGACGGAAAAACACAATTATATGCGACAAGCTGGGCTCCGGATACGGAGCCCCTTGCCGTCGTACAGATCATTCACGGGATGAATGAGTACATCGACCGGTATGACAGATTTGCCCGTTTTCTTGCAGAGCAGGGTTTTTATGTGACCGGCGAGGATCATCTCGGACATGGAAAGAGCGTGCCGGAGGGCGGAACCTTCGGCTATTTCTGTGAGAATGACGCGGCTACGGTTTTAGTCAGGGATGTTCACAGGCTGAAGAAAATGACGCAGGAAAAACTGGGTGAACAGATCCCATATTTTATTTTGGGCCACAGCATGGGCTCCATTATGCTGCGTAACTACTTGCTGCGCTACGGTAAGGGGATCGACGGCGCTATCATCATGGGAACGGGAACGGTTCCGATGCCGCTGCTGGCCGCTTCACAGCTGATCACGAAGAGCCTGATCGCCGTGAAAGGGCCGAAGCATATCAGCAAAAAAGTTGTTTCACTTTGTTTTGGAAAATATCTGGATCACATTGAGCAGCCGGTTACCTTATATGACTGGGTGAATTCCGATGAAGAAGAGCTTGACAAATATGTGAAGGATCCGCTTTGCACAGGCTTTACTTTTTGTGTGGAAGGCTTTGACACATTGGTGGAAATGAGCCGCAGGATGCAGCTGAAAAACCTGATGACGAGAATTCCCCAAAAACTCCCGATCCTGATCGCTTCGGGAACGGAGGATCCGGTGGGCGCCTGGGGAAAAGATCCGCAGGAGCTTTATGATACCTATCTGAATCTGGGACTCAGTCGTGTTTCCATCAAGATGTATCCGGGTATGCGTCATGAGATCTTAAATGAAAAAGACAGAGACAGGGTTTTTGAGGATATTTATCACTGGCTCAGACAGCAGCTGACCGCAGTCAGTCCGTAACAGACAGGAGAATACAGGTGACCTACGAAGAGCGCAGGCGACGGAATAAACTTTTTTGGAAATGCTTGTTGATCGGTGTTATTGTTTTTTTGGCGGCCTGGATCTTTATGCATACCGGCCGCAGAAGGGCAATCGCCGGGATCGGTGACCCCATTCAAAAAGAAGCCGAAGGCACGCTTACGCCGGATATTGAAGGATATGACACGACGATCACATATTTGTATTCTTATGAGATTGAAGGACTGGTACTGAGCGCAAAGGAATATACAGATTATAGTATCGGTGGAAAACTGGCCTCGAGAGATATTGGACTTGCATGGGGAAAGGTGGCAGAGTATAATACAAAAGTTAACTTTCACTGGAAGCAGCGAAACAGGTGGCTTGAATATTACCTGGATTCTTATGAGGAGCTGGAATTTTTCGGCGGCTATGAAGGGATCACACGGAATGTAAGTAATAATCATGCGATCGCTCTGGATCCTGAGATCAGGAAACAGATCAACCGGATCAAAAAAGGAGATCATGTCCGCCTGAAGGGATATCTGGTCAATGTAGATATCGTCAGGGAGAGAGACGGTGCGATCATTCCCTGGCATTCTTCGGTCAGCAGGGAAGATGAGGGCGACGGGGCCTGTGAAGTGATCTATGTGACCGGCGTAGAAATGCTCAAGTAAAAACGGGATAACTACTGATCAATTCGAAAGGATGAAAAAAATATGAGTAAGGAAGTAACAATCAAAAGCAAAATGATCAAAAAGATCATGGTGTTTGGCATGGTACTGTTTGCCTGCCTGATCTGTTTTGGTATCAAGGCGCGTGCCACCGGGGTGGATATGGATGCGATCCTCGGAAACACGAAGGAGCATAACGATACGCTCGCAAAGGATGCGCCCATCGTAGCCTTTGGCGCAGACCTTTCCGCAGACCAGAGAGCTTCTGTTTTAAATCAGATGGGTCTGACGGAAGGCGATCTGGCCAACTATAAGGTGCTGACCATCACCAATGCACAGGAGCATCAGTATCTGGACGCATATTTAGACAGTTCCGTCATCGGAACGAAGGCTCTTTCCTGTGTCAAGATCGTGCCGGCTGAGGCGGGACACGGCGTGATGGTAACGACGAAAAACATTACCTACTGTACTACGGGTATGTACCGCAACGCGCTTTTGACAGCCGGTGTACAGGATGCGGATATCCTGGTAGTCGGTCCTTCTCCCATTTCGGGAACGGCCGGACTTATCGGTGCCATCAAGGCTTACGAGACCATGAGCGGTGAGGCGGTTTCTGAGCAGACACTTGATACGGCCATGAATGAGCTGATCACCACCGGTGAGATCGCAGAACAGATCGCCGAGATCGATGCTTCCGGAGCGCTCAGCCCTGAGGATGCGGAAAAAGTTGAACAGCTGATCGCCTATGTGAAGGCAAAAGTGGCTGCCGGCGACCTTGATACGGAAGAAGACATCAAAGAGGCCATTGCAGAAGGCGAAGAAAAATTCGGTGTCAAATTATCGGATGACGAAGTGACAAAGATCATCAGCGTGATGAATAAGATCAAAGAACTCGGCATTGATCCGAATTTCCTGGTTCAGCAGGCGGAGGATATGTACAAGGAATTCGGTCCGGATTTTGTGAATCACCTGACGGCAGAAGAAGTCGGTAAGCGAGTTGCCGGAAACGCAGTGAAAAACTTCTTTTCCAATATCGGGAATTCCATTAAAAACTTTTTCTCCGGTTTGTTCGGATGAAGATATCGGAGAACGATGGATACGGAGTAAAAACTACAGATAACGGATTTTAGGAAAAAAGGAAATGATCTATAACAATATTCTCGAGGCGGTGGGCCATACCCCGGTCATCCGCTTAAATAAAATGCCGAAGAAGGGCAGTGCACAGGTGCTGGTCAAAATGGAAGGCCTGAATGTGGGCGGCTCCATCAAAACAAGGACAGCCCTGAATATGATCGACCAGGCGGAAAAAGCAGGCCTCATCGATCAGGACAGTGTCATCGTGGAACCCACCAGCGGAAATCAGGGGATCGGACTTGCCCTGGTAGGAGCGGTCAGAGGTTATAAGACGATCATCATCATGCCGGATTCGGTTTCCGAAGAGAGACGCAAACTGGTAGAGCACTACGGTGCGGACGTGATACTGATCCATGATGCGGGTGATATAGGTGAATGCATTGATGAGTGCTTAAAAACCGCACTCCGTATGCAGAAGAAAAATCCCAAGGTATTTGTACCGCAGCAGTTTGTCAATCCGGATAATACCATGGCACACAAAAAACATACGGCTCTGGAACTGATGGAACAGGTAGCAGGACCCATCCATGGTTTTTGCTCCGGCATCGGAACCGGCGGCACCATTACCGGGATCGGCGAAGTGCTCCGCGCGCAGTATCCGGATATTGAGATCTGGGCGGTAGAGCCGGAAAACGCAGCCATCCTGGCCGGCGGCAGCATCGGAACCCATATGCAGATGGGCATCGGTGACGGAATTATCCCGGATATCTTAAATCAGGAAATCTATGACGATATTTATGTGGTAACGGATGAACAGGCCATTGAGACGGCCAAGCGGCTGGCCAGAGAAGAAGGCCTGATGGTGGGAATTTCCAGCGGAACCAATGTGGCAGCGGCCCTTGCCCTTGCCGAAAAACTCGGAGAAGGAAAGACGGTAGTGACCGTGCTTCCCGATACCGCAGAGAGGTATTTTTCCACGCCACTCTTTGAGGACTAGGCTGTGAATAGTTATTATTTTGCTAACTGCTCCGACTTATGAAACAGCAGCTTCATGATGATCGGCGTTGCAACGCTCGATACAATGATCAGCAGGATCACCGAGGTGAAATAGATCGGCTCGATGAGGCCTGCTGACAGTCCTTTCTGGGAGACGATCAGGGCAACTTCGCCGCGGGTCATCATGCCGACACCTATCTTCAGACTATCCCAAAAATTAAATTTACAGATTTTTGCCGCCAGGCCGCAGCCGATGATCTTGGCCAGCAGTGCCACAAGCACAAAGCCGATGGAAAAGCCGAGGAGCGGCAATGTCATATCATCAAGGTCGGTTTTCAGACCGATGGAAGCAAAGAAGATGGGACCGAAGAGCATGTAGGAATTGATGTCCATCTTTTCTGCAATGTAATCCGAATCTTTGATGCTGCACAGGATGATGCCTGCAAAATAGGCACCGGTGATATCGGCAATCCCGAAATAATGCTCGGCAATGTAAGAGAGGGCAAAACAGTAGGCCAGACCTGCGATAGGGATACGCTGTGTATGGGGATAACGCTTATCCACTTTTTTAAAGATCTTGTAGCTGATAAAGCCGAATACCAGGGAAAAGACAAAGAACAAAAAGGTCTGCACTACAACGATCAGCGGTTTCATTTCGGGATCCTTCAATCCGATGACAAAGGTCAGAACCATGATGCCGATAATGTCGTCAATGATGGCGGCAGACAGGATGGTCTGCCCCACATGGGTCTGCAGTTTTCCCATTTCCTTTAAAGCGGAAACCGTGATGCTGACAGAAGTGGCCGTCATGATGGTACCGATGAAAACACCTTTGTAAAAGCCCATGGAGCCGAAGGGCGAAAAGCCGTAATAACAGCCGTAAAAGATCGCGCCTAAAACAAGCGGGATGAAAACGCCGCAGCAGGCTATGAGCAGGGCAGCGGGCCCTGTTTTTTTCAGTTCTTTCAGATTGGTTCCGAGGCCTGCGGAAAACATCAGCAGTACAACGCCGATCTCAGCCATCTGGGTGATGAACTGGGACTGATCCACAAGGCCGAGGACGCCGGGACCGATGAGAAGTCCGGCAACGATCTCACCCACTACCTGAGGTGCTTTACATTTTCTGGCAACAAGGCCGAAAAATTTTGCAGCGATAACGAGGATCGCCAGGTCACGAAATATGGTATATGCTTCCATTTTTTCATCCACACTTTCTATTTTGAAAATACACTAGCTGCTTGCATTCACTAACGCCTTGCCGGAAGGCGCAAAACCTATTGTAGTACAGTTACGTTCTTTTTTCAACCGAAAACGCGGCCTTAACCGGAAAAAGTGATTGACACACCGGATCGATCTGTGCTACGATGCTTTAAACCGTTGAAGAAGAGTGAGTAGGTTCGGACAAATCTTTCAAAGAGAGCCGTAGGCGGTGGGATTGCGGCAAAGATCCCGGATTGAATGGACTTCTGAGGGCAACCGGAAATGCAAGGCAGAGTATGGGAGACGGAGTTTCGGAACTTCGTAAATAAAATCCGGCGTATGAAGACAGAACATGTCGAGTATGCACAAAGTGGGTATGGATCATACCAAGCCGGGTGGCACCGCAGGAAGAATATCTTACCTGTCCCAGCAAAACTGCAGGGACAGGTTTTTTGTGCGCAAGAAATGAGTCCGTGCAAATCTGCTCATGATGCCATGACGCAAGCTTGCTTGCAGGAATGGCAGCCATTGAGCAGATTTATGCGGCGAATGCCGCATCATCCGGTTGCTGCGAAGCAGTGACCGGATGGGCGACGAATGATCTGTCCTATTATCAATCACAATCACATAACAAGGAGGCAGACACATGAGCAAACAGGAAATCCCCTACAAGATCTACTTATCGGAAGATGAGATGCCGAAGCAGTGGTATAACGTTCGTTCTGACATGAAGAACAAACCCGCACCGCTTCTTAATCCCGGAACCGGCCAGCCGCTGACGGCAGAGGAACTCGAGCCGATCTTCTGTAAGGAATTGGTAGCACAGGAACTTGACAATGATACACCGTATGTAGATATTCCGGAAAAGATTCTGAGTTTTTATAAAATGTACCGTCCTTCACCGCTGGTACGAGCATACTGCTTAGAGGAAAAACTCGGGACGCCCGCAAAGATTTATTATAAGTTCGAGGGCAACAACACCAGCGGCAGCCATAAACTGAACTCTGCCATTGCGCAGGCTTATTATGCAAAAGAGCAAGGCCTGAAGGGTGTGACCACAGAGACCGGAGCCGGCCAGTGGGGTACCGCACTTTCAATGGCGACTGCATATCTGGGACTGGACTGCAAAGTCTATATGGTAAAGGTTTCCTATGAGCAAAAGCCGTTCCGCCGTGAAGTTATGAGAACTTACGGCGCCAGCGTGGTTCCTTCTCCTTCGGAAACCACCGAGGTCGGAAAGAAGATCCTGGCACAGTTCCCCGGCACAACAGGTTCTCTCGGCTGTGCGATCTCCGAAGCAGTTGAGGTTGCTACGAAAAACCCGGGTTACCGTTACGTACTCGGCAGCGTGCTGAACCAGGTACTGCTGCATCAGTCCGTGATCGGTCTTGAAGCCAAGATCGCCATGGATAAATACGGGATCGAGCCCGATATCATCATCGGATGCGCAGGCGGCGGATCCAACCTCGGCGGCCTGATCGCTCCCTTTATGGGAGAGAAACTCCGCGGCGAAAAGGATTATCGCATTGTTGCCGTTGAGCCCGCATCCTGCCCCAGCTTCACCAGAGGCACCTATGCATACGACTTCTGTGACACCGGAAAGATCTGTCCGCTGGCAAAGATGTATACCCTTGGGTCAGACTTTATCCCGTCTCCGAATCACGCAGGCGGCCTTCGGTTCCATGGCATGAGTTCCACCCTGTCCCAGCTTTACGCAGACGGCTATATGGAAGCAACCAGCGTTGAGCAGACTTCCGTCTTTGAAGCAGCTGAGCAGTTTGCCCGCTGCGAAGGCATCCTGCCCGCACCGGAAAGCTCTCATGCGATCCGTGCTGCCATCGACGAGGCACTCAAATGCAAAGAGACCGGCGAGGAGAAGACGATCCTCTTTGGCCTGACCGGTACCGGTTATTTCGATCTGGTAGCTTACGAGAAATTCCATAACGGCGAGATGAGCGACGAGATCCCGACCGATGAGCAGATCGCAGCTTCTATTGCGAAACTTCCGAAGATCTGAAAACACTATTCCAAAAAAAATCAGAACCCCGGGTTTTCCCGGGGTTCTTTACGCGTGCGGGTTTTTGTGATATATTGCAAACGTATTATCAT
>JAEEKC010000335.1 GCA_016282215.1 Lachnospiraceae bacterium | reverse complement strand
TAAGTACAATGTTGTTCATACGGTGTGCAAGATGTACGTTTGAATATCTTTTATCTCATAATGGTGCTTCAGTAAAAGGTGCTGATGTCCGAGATACTAATATTCTGTGCATGTATGAAAGGATGCAATCACGATGAATAATCCATTGATCAGTATTATCATTTCCTGTTACAACAATGAAAGGGATATCAGACGGTGCATGTCGTCTGTTTTACAGCAGTCTGTGGGACAGGAAAATATGGAGATCATACTTGTGGATGATTGTTCAGCTGATCATACGGCGGAGATTATCAGGGAGTATGAGAAAAACTATTCTTTCGTACATGGAATTTATAACGCTGAAAACCTGAGACAGGGAGGGAGTCAAAATAGAGCATTAAAGGTCGCCTGTGGTAAATATATCGGATATGTTGATGCCGATGATTGGATTGAGCCGGAAATGTATCAGGCGATGATTGACAAGGCTGAGGAGTATCATTGTGATCTGGTGAATATTTTGAATGTAAGGAGTTCAAAAGAAGGTTTTCTGGCACCGGAAGAGATAGATGCGGGTATTCCTGATCAAATCATTGAGGTGAAAAACGATCAGGAAAGGGCGGAAATGATAGCAGGTGGTCAGGTGAAGATCGGAACCTGGAATTGTATTTTCAAAAGGGAACTGATCGAGAATAACAACGTCTTTTTCCCGGAACACCTGATATATGAAGATGTTTTCTGGGGCGGACTATGTCACCTGTATTTTCAGAAGTGCTATTCTCTGAACAGACGGTATTATCATTATTATGTTCGGGAAGGATCGGTTGTTTTAAGCAAAAACGAAGAATTGCATTTTGATTTTTTTGAAATGCAAAGGCAGTTGTGGAAGGAATATTGCGACAGAAATGCATTTGACAGGTTTGGGAAGGCGTTGGAGTTTGACTACCTGATGAACTATTATATTATGGGGGTTAAGATTTTGGCACTTAGATTTTCGGAATTCCCCTGTGAGAAGTTCTGGCATATGCAAAATGATATAAACGAGAAGTTTCCGGATTGGAGGAACAACCCCTATCTGGTGTCGCACACATCCGATTTTCAAAAAATTCAGTTTGAATTATTGAAGAGCAATCTGACAAAAGAGGAATTAGAAGCAGCAGCGGATAGTATAAGAATCTATTACGGAGCATGAAAAAATACAATGAAAATCAGTGTGGTTATTCCGACTTACAACCGATCAAAGGAGCTACCGGAAGCTGTCAGAAGTGTTTTGGCACAGAAAGGTGATGGAGAAGAATTCAAAGTCACGGAAATATGGATCATTGATGACTGCTCAAAGGAAGATATCAAGGGAGCGGTAGAAGCAATCGCTGATGGCAGGATTCGGTACCACAGACTCCCCGAAAACAAAGGCGCCGGCGGGGCAAGAAATGAAGGCGTCAGATTGTCTGGTAACGAATGGATCGCATTTCAAGACAGTGATGATCTGTGGAGCCCCGAAAAACTCCAAAAGCAGGTGGCCTTACTTAAGCGACATCCGGAGATGGAAATGGTGTGTACGGGAATCAGAACCAGTTTGTCCGGGAACCGAGTATTTGAACTACAGATGGACGAAAGTACGGATCAGTTTAAACAGCTGGCTGTCAGAAATTTCGCGGGTGCACCGACTATGTTGGTGAAAAAAGACGGATTTCTTAAACGCAATGGATTTGATGAGGAATTGAAAGCATTGGAAGACTGGGATCTGGCGCTTCGATATGCTGATCGCAGTGTGATTGGTTTTGTGCCGGAGATGTTATTGGAAGTCAGAATGCATGATGATGGTGTATCATCCGATGCCGGGAATTATTTTGATGCCAGATGCAGAATGATCGCAAAAAACAGGGAGATCCTGACAACGCACGGTTGCTTTCAGAAGGCATTGGAACAGCTATTGACCTTTGCTGAGCAATCGGGTGTCCTGGCGCAGATCGGAAATCTGATGGAGATTTATTTGAGGCAATACGGGTGAGAACAGGTGGATGCCTTAATGGCAGTAACGAAGACGACTGGCAGATGTAGGGAGGAAAAAGTGAGCGGGATCACGGCGGAGCAATTAGAGGAGATAAATCGGAAACTGGAAACTCTGGAAAGAGAGAACGCGCAGCTAAAAGAATGGCAGTTGACCATGAATCAGATTGTTTCCCAAATGCTTGAATTGGCAGAGGCACAAAAAGGCAGCGGTGAGAAAAATACTTCCGAAATCATGAAACTTTGGGAATTTGTGTCGATCAACCGTTGGCGGGTGGATAGTCTGCCCTATGAGCTCAGGGATCCGGATTATCAGTCATTTTTCTTTAAACCGCATATTTTATCACTTGAGGAAACACGAAAGCAGCTGATTACAGAAAAAAAGAGCATAGCGCGTTTTGGAGATGGCGAGTTTGCAGCGATAGCCTGTCAAAAACGGTGGAATTTTCAAGGGGTTTCAAAGTGGCTGAGTGAAAAACTTTTACAGGTGTTGCAAACAAATGAAGAGGGATTTCTCATAGGACTTCACTCAACCTTTTACAGAAATCTGGAGGATCTTCCGGAACTCGATGCAGATGGTATCAGGGCCTATTTGAGACCGGATGTGCGCAGATTACATGCAAAACTGTTAAGCCGCGACCAAATCTATGCAGAAGCGCTGTTTCACAGAATCGTTTCTGAGGAAGATGTCAGAGAATTGAAAAAACTGTGGGACGGACAAAAATGTGTTTTTATTGAAGGTGTCCATACCGGTATGGGTGTGGGAAATGATCTTTTTGATAATTGCGATCAGATTGAGCGAATTTTATGTCCTGCGGAAAATGCGGTAGACAGATATGATGAAATCATGAATGAGGCATTGAAGCAGCCGAAAGACAAACTGATCCTTTTGGCGTTAGGCCCGACAGCAACGGCACTTTCCTATGATCTATATAAGTCAGGGTATCGGAGCATAGATGCCGGTCATATTGATCTGGTATACGAAAAGTATATCCGGGGATTTCAGGATCTGTACAGAGTTAAGATACCCTACAAATATTGTAGTGCCGATGAGAGGAATGCCGGAAGAGCGATTGAGGAAATACGGGATAAAGCATATTTAGAGCAGGTGGTTGCCAGGATATATTGATGCAATCATGTTGTAGGATCCTAGCCGAAAGATCAAATGAGCTGAAAAAGACTTTCGGGTCTGTCAAGGTCATGCTCCATAAGAAGCTGTAACAGATTCGGAAATTCGGCAGAGTTATGTTCGTAGAGTCTGGACAACCTTGAAATGATCCTGATGCGTTCATTCTGGTCAAGAGATGAGCCTTTTTCCAGTGTCGCAAATGCAAGGAAGCACTGATAACTCACATAGAATACAACGATAAAGATCATAGCGGAAGCAATGACACCGGTTGAGGAACAGCATGCTGTATAGCGCAGGTATAAATACACCAGAAGATGTTCTGATTCTATGTCAAGATCATGAAAACTCGAAAAAATATCTTCCAGATTGTCTATGAGCCAGTTTGTATCATGTTGTTGGTATATGGATAGGAACGCGTTGTATATCTGCATCAGATGAGGTTCTTCGGTCCCGATTTTAATGGACAGGCAGATAAGCCGGAAAAGCCGGAGACGTAACAATATATCACTGGCAGGAAGAGATTCGGCGCTGATCAGTTGGTGACAGATCTCCTGGTTTGAAAACAGAGTGGAGTATTCGGAGGAGAAAGTGCCATAGTCGATGGCGTGTTGTTGCTGTTGATAGTATAGGATACAGAGTGCCAGTCTTTCCCGGATGGAAAAAGAACGGTTTTGAGCTATGGATATGCCCACCATTAAAGATTCCAAATAAAAATCTTCTAAGGCACTGTTTTGGGACGGGGCGGTGGGCGTACTTTCCGTTTCCGTAACAGATAATGATAACGGATCCTTGGAAGAAAAGGCCATTCTGACCATTTCAGGACAGGCAAAGGACAGGTATGAAAATACAAGGTTGGTCATTTTTAACTGTCCGCGGGGAAACTGGGTGCAGGTTTCGGATAGTTTATCTTCACCTAGATTTCGATAGATGGAACAAAGATTATCTTCGCGAAGAAATGGACAGCGCAGATTTTTATCCATAATAAAGTGATGCGGTTCGGAGCTTCGGTCTATTTTTGATTGCAGTAATTCGCCGAAATCTCCGGTGACGGATTGATAATATGCATCCGTAGCTTTGTCAATATTGATCTTCCATCCTGCACAGCAGGTATCCGGACAATCGCCGCCAATACAGTGAAACTCTTCGCATATGGATAATGTGACGTTTTTCATAGTGTTAACCTTTTTGTGAGAATCCGAAGTCTTCTGATTTATTATGGAACAAATCCATTATATAGTATTCTTTGTATAAAGGAAAGAACAAAAAAACGAAAACGTTTATTCAAACACACTTAAGTTTCCCGACAATTGTCCGATACATAAGATATAACACAAAGAAGGGAGGAGTTACCATGCGTATCAGCGGAATGAATCAGATTACGCAGATCTACAATAACTCCATGGTCAGACCAACCAAGAGCGAAAAGAAGCCGGGTTTCTCCGATGCGCTTGAGATTTCAGGGGCAGCAAAGGAGTATCAAATGGCGAAGCAGGCGGTTTCATCGGCTCCTGACATCAGAGAAGATGTAGTGGCAAATATCAAGGCGCAGATCGCAGATGGCAGTTACAATGTGCCCAGCAGTGCGATTGCAGATAAGTTGTTGTCACAGGTTGAAGCACTGTAATTGTAGATCTGAGACAGTATAAGGTCTGATATGAAAATCGTGAGCCGAAAACTGGATCATCAATTGAAAGGGCTGTTTATGGCCAGTATCATGGAGAACCTGATCGAGGTGCTCGATCAGGAAGTAATTCAATACAAGGCTCTGCTGGAATTGTCCGAACGCAAGACACAGATCGTTGTGGCAGGCGATGTGCCGGCGCTGATTAAGCTGACCGATGAAGAGCAGGTCCTGGTGGACCGGCTTTCGGTGCTTGATAAAAAGCGAACAGTTGCCATGAAGGATGTTGCGGATGTTATGAACAAAAACGCCGCTTCCTTTCGCCTGACAGATCTTGTGACACTTTTAGCCGGCAGGCCTTCGGAACAGAAAAAGCTGTCTGCGATCATTGACAGCTTGCGGGAAACCGCGACACAGATTGCAAGGGTCAACGATCAAAACAGGGAACTGATCAAAAATACCCTGGAGATGATCGAGTTTGACTTAAATCTCGTACGGGGCATGAAAGCGGCTCCGGAAACCGCACAGTATACCAGCGGCGGTTATAATGCGGGAAG
>JAEEKC010000040.1 GCA_016282215.1 Lachnospiraceae bacterium | reverse complement strand
TGTAAAGAAAACCCCCGTGGCACTCGAGGTGGCACTCGGTCAGAGGGCTGCATCGAACGAAGCCAGTAAGTATAAGGGGTTTAAGGAGGATATAAGGAAAAATGAAACTAGGAATCGTCGGTCTCCCGAATGTGGGAAAAAGTACATTATTCAATTCGTTGACAAAAGCAGGGGCGGAATCAGCCAATTATCCGTTCTGTACCATCGATCCGAATGTGGGCATCGTCCCGGTACCGGATGAGCGGCTGCAGCTTTTGGGTGATATGTATCATTCCAAGAAGGTGACGCCTGCTACCATTGAATTCGTGGACATTGCCGGGCTGGTAAAAGGTGCATCCAAAGGCGAAGGTCTCGGGAATCAGTTTCTGTCCAACATTCGTGAAGTAGACGCCATCGTTCATGTGGTACGTTGCTTTGAAGATGAAAATGTGGTGCATGTGGACGGCAGCGTTGATCCGCTGCGTGATATCGAGACCATCGATCTCGAACTCATCTTTTCCGATCTGGAAATCTTGGAGCGCAGGATTTCCAAGGTGGCAAGAGGGGCCAGAAACGATAAAAAACTGGCAAAGGAAGAAGATCTGTTAAAGAGGATCAAGGCGCATCTGGAAGACGGAAAGAGCGCGAAGACTTTTGAGATCGCAGATGAGGAAGAGCAGGAACTCTTCGCAACCTATAATCTGTTGACGGCAAAGCCGACGATCTTTGCAGCGAACGTGGCGGAAGATGACCTGGCTGATGACGGCGCATCCAATCCGCATGTGGCAGCAGTCAGGGAATTCGCCAAAGGTGACGGCGACGGCGTATTTGTGGTATGCGCCGAGATTGAGCAGGAGCTGGCGGAACTTTCTGAAGAAGAAAAGGCGGAATACTTAAAGGACCTTGGTGCTGAGAGCAGCGGCCTTGATAAGCTGATCACAGCATCTTATGACCTGCTTGGCCTGATGAGCTTTTTGACCAGCGGAGAGGACGAGACCAGGGCATGGACGATCAGGAAAGGTACGAAGGCGCCGCAGGCAGCCGGCAAGATCCATACGGACTTTGAACGCGGCTTCATCAAGGCCGAGGTTGTCAACTATAAAGATCTCTTAGAGCAGGGAAGCCTTGCCGCAGCCCGCGAGAAAGGACTTGTCGGCATGGAAGGAAAGGACTACGTTGTGAAAGATGGGGATGTCATTTTATTCCGCTTTAATGTCTAGGAGATAATTTATGGCAGTAGGGGACATTGCATTCCCGCATCTGGGAATCTATCTGACAAATGTGCCG
Source organism: Lachnospiraceae bacterium (assembly GCA_016282215.1). GTDB lineage: Bacteria > Bacillota > Clostridia > Lachnospirales > Lachnospiraceae > RGIG7926. The sequence goes on along the minus strand of JAEEKC010000040.1, from coordinate 7,213 downwards.
AAAGGCATTTATATAGGAAACTTTTTCATTGCACTCTATGGCGTCATCATCGCCATCGGCATGGTTCTTGGGCTGGCGCTTGGAAACAAGGAGAGCGACAGGCTGGGCAATCCGAAGGATACGGTTTGGGAACTGGCGGTTCCGCTGATCTTTTTTTCGGTGCTGGGTGCCAGAGTCTATTATGTGATCTTTTTCTGGGATTACTATAAGAACAATCCGAAAGAGATCCTGGATATCCGCGGCGGCGGGCTGGCGATCTACGGCGGCGTGATCGTCGGGTTTCTGGTGACCTTCATTTTTACAAGGATCAAGAAGATCGGCTATTTCCGCATGATGGATTGTGTCGTCATGGGACTTTTGGTCGGACAGATCATCGGCCGGTGGGGAAATTTTACCAACCGCGAGGTCTTTGGCGGCTATACGGACAATCTGGTTGCCATGCGGCTGCCGTTAGAGGCGGTGCGGAGTCGTGATGTAACGGCAGAGCTGATGAGTCATGTGACGGATGGCGTCAATTATATCCAGGTGCATCCCACTTTTCTGTATGAAAGCGGCTGCAATGCGATATTGCTGCTGATCATGTGGCTTTACCGGAAACATAAGAAGTTTGACGGCGAGCTCATGCTGATGTATCTGGGCGGATATGGGATCATCCGGTTTGTAATCGAAGGGATCCGGACCGATCAGCTCAAGATCGGGCATACAAATATAGCGGTTTCCCAAATGCTGGGGATCATCCTGTTTGTTTTTGCTTTGATCTGCGAGGTGATCTGGCGCGTCCGGATCGCAAAAACGGGGGATGAAAAAACGAAAAAAGAGACCGCTAAAGAGCCGGAAAAGGAGGCTTGAAAGCGGCGTAAATACTGGTGTATACAAAGATCTGACAAAGAACGGCCCGGGCCGTTCTTTTTTTGCGATTTTTTTAAGAAATCATGAATTTTGGTCTTGCATTGATTCCTAAAATGTTATATGATTGTGGAGGCGGGTGGAAGGTTTGTGGGGACCTTTGGTAAGAGAGTGGTAGGATGTATACTGGTGAATATAGTCATACAATCGATGAAAAAGGACGTTTGATCGTCCCTTCTAAATACCGCGAACTGCTTGGCGACAACTTTATGGTGACCAGGGGGTTTGACGGTAATCTTACCATGTATGATCACGAGAACTGGGAAGTGTTCGCCGGCAAGATCAATGGTCTGAATGCCACAGTCAAGGGTTCCAGAATGCTGAAAAGACATTTTATCGGTGGTGCCATCGATGTTGACATTGATAAGCAGGGCAGGGTTGTCATTCCCGGAAACCTCCGCGCAGAAGCGAATTTAAAGAAGAATGTGGTTTTGCTGGGTGTTGGCGATCACATCGAGATCTGGGATAAAGACAGATTTGACGCTGACGGCAAGTTCGGAAGCATCGATGAAGTGGCAGAGCACCTGTACGAGATGGGCATCACACTGTAGGACGATCGGGTATATAGAATGGAATTTTCACATAAATCAGTTTTGCTCGACGAAGTCCTCGAAGGGCTGCAGATCAAAGAAAACGGGATCTACGTAGACGGCACGCTGGGAGGCGCCGGACACAGCAGCGAAATTGCTGCAAGGCTCGGCAGTCAGGGAAGGCTGATCGGACTGGATCAGGACGCGGACGCCATCGCAGCGGCGACAAAGAGGCTGGAACCTTTCGCAGACAGATGTACCATCGTCAGAAGTAATTATGAAGAGATCGGCCCGGTGCTCCGGGACCTTGGAATAGAAAAAGTTGATGGCATTCTGCTGGACCTTGGGGTTTCTTCCTATCAGCTGGACACACCGGAAAGGGGCTTTACCTACAAGGAAGACGGACCGCTGGATATGCGGATGGATCAAAGGAGCAGCCTTACGGCAGAGACGATCATCAATGAGTATCCGCAGCAGGAGATCACAAGGATCCTTCGGGAATACGGCGAAGAAAAGTTTGCAGCAAACATCGCAAAGCATATCGCAGCCGCCAGAGAGGACCACAGGATCACAAGGAGCGGTGAGCTGAATGAGCTGATCAAAGCAGCGATTCCGGCGAAGATGAGACGTGAGGGCGGACATCCTTCGAAGAGAACCTTTCAGGCGCTCAGGATCGCATGCAACAGGGAATTGGAAGTGCTCGAAAGCACGCTCGATGAGATGATCGAGCTGCTCAGCCCGGGCGGAAGGCTTTGCATCATCACCTTCCATTCACTGGAAGACCGGATCGTAAAAAACGCCATGAAGCGGGCCGAAAACCCATGTATCTGTCCACCGAGTTTTCCGGTTTGTACCTGCGGGAGGGTGCCAAAGGGCAAAGCGGATCCGAAAAAACCGATCCTTCCGTCTGAGAGGGAGATGGAAGAGAATCCGAGAGCAAAAAGTGCAAAATTGAGAGTTTTTGTAAAGAGAGAAGTATAAGGGATTTGTTGAAGGAATTTCACGCATAGAACTAAGAAACAGGGATTTTTGAAGAGATTTGAATGATAAAAAAGCAACACGGAAAGGTAACAGGGAATCATGAGAAATAATCAGGGAAACAGCCGCAGCACATCTTACAGATCAAGTCGAAACGATAGCGCGGGTTATCGTTCTATGACATTATCAGACAATGGCAGAAGCTATCAATATGGCAGTGCTGTACCCAAATACAGACCTGAACGTACAACAGACGACAGAGTGCGCAGACAGCTTCAGAGAAAGCCTGCGCCGGTTGTCAGCGAACGCGTGCGTAAAAACCGTGAAAAGGCAAGGAGCATGAACCTTGGCGTCGTGCTTCTGTTCAGCGCTGTTTTTGCGCTGATCGGCGTAGCCGTATTCGGAGAGTTGTCTCTGCAGGCATCCAATGCAAGACTTCGCAGGGAGATCGCTTCCATGAAGAGCGAGCTGAACACGGTAAAGCTTGATAACGAAGAAGAATACAGCCGGATCATGGGCAGCGTAGATATGCAGGCGATCAAGGACAAGGCGATCGGACAGCTGGGCATGCAGTACGCGCAGAGCGGTCAGGTGATTGTTGTAGCGGATGCTACGGATGATTATGTACATCAGTATCAGGATATTCAATGAGTCAGAGAAGGAAAAGGCGCGGAGCGCCGGAAGTAACAAAAGAAGACAGGCGCAGAAAACTGCGTCGTGAAAAGCGGGAGCTTTTTCGCAGCCTGCAAGGGAAATTACTGAGTTTTTTCGTCATTGTTGTCATCGCATTTGTGGCACTGGCAGCAAGGATCGTTTATATCAGCAAAGAAAAAGGAGATGCTTACACGAAGCAGGTGCTGGCGCAGCAGCGTTATGATTCCAGAACACTTCCTTTTAAGCGGGGTGAGATCCTGGATCGTAACGGGATGCAGCTGGCCTATAGTGAAAAGGTCTACAACCTGGTCATTGACTCCAATGAGATCAATGAGAGCAGGAAAGAAGATGCCCTGAGCGCAACATTATCAGCACTTCAGCGGTGCTTCGGGGTGGATACGACGGAACTTGCGCAGTACATTCAAAGCAACCCGCAGAACCAGTATCACGTGATCCAGAAAAGGATCCCCTATGATGTGGTCGAGCCTTTCTTAAAGGAAAAAGAAGAGAATTCGTCCATCTGCGGTGTTTGGTTCGAAGAGGAATATAAGCGCCGTTATCCCTATAAAACACTGGCTTCTTCAGTGGTCGGTTTTGCGGGAACGGATAATAACGGAAACTGCGGGCTGGAACTTTTTTATGATGATACCTTAAACGGCTCGAACGGAAGAGAGTACGGTTATTTATCAGAAGAGTCAACGCTTGAGCGTACCACCATCGCAGCGAAAGACGGAAACGTACTGGTGACGAGCCTGGATGTGAATCTGCAGGCCATCATCGAAAAATATATGGAAGAGTTTGCTTTGGCTCACAGGGGTGAGTATCGCGAAGGAGAAGACGGTGTCAAGAACATGGGCGTCATTATGATGAACCCGAAGACCGGCGAGATCCTGGCTATGGCGGACTATCCGAATTTTGACTTAAATGACCCCGAGAATCTTTCGCCTTTCATGAATGCGTCGGAGATCGAGGGACTCGATCAGAAGGAAAAATACAAGTACTTAAACAGCCTTTGGAGGGACTTCTGTATTTCCGATACTTATGAGCCCGGCTCTGTTGCCAAGGCTATGACGGTGGCGGCGGGCCTGGATTCCGGAAAGTTAAGAGGAGACGAAACTTACTTTTGCGGCGGCAAGCTGACAGTCAGCGGACATCAGATCAAATGCCACAAGCACTCCGGCCACGGCATGGTAAACCTTTCGCAGTCTCTTGAGCAGTCCTGCAACTGCGCACTGATGCAGATCGGTGAGCAGCAGGGCAAGGAAAACCTGATGAAGTACCTCTACAGTTTCAATATCGGACTGAAAACCAATATTGACCTGTCGGGTGAAGCAAGAACCAATACACTGGTTTATAACGTTGATAATATGGTCGCCTCTGACCTGGCAATTTCCACCTTCGGACAGGGCTACAACGTGACCATGATCCAGATGATCAGCGCTTTTTCGTCCATCATCAACGGCGGAAAATACTATCAGCCCCATCTGGTAACGGAGATCCAGGACAGTCTCGGAACGACGATCAAAAAGATAGAACCGAGAGTACTGAAGCAGACGATCTCAGCGACAACATCGGATACGATGCGAGAGTATCTGACAAATGTCTGCTTAAAGGGTACCGGTAAAACCGCAGTTCCTGCCGGTTATGTGATCGGCGGCAAAACGGGAACGGCGGAGAAGCAGCCTCGTGGACACGGAAATTACGTTATGTCCTTTATGGGTTTTGCGCCGGTAGATGATCCGCAGGTCGTTGTGTACTGTGTGATCGATGAGCCGAATGTAGCAGACCAGCCGCACTCAACATTTGCACAGGAAGTAGTTAAGAACATACTGACAGAAGCGCTTCCGTATCTTCATATCTACAGGACAGAGGAACTGACGGAAGAGGAGATCAAGGAACTCGAAGAGAAAAATCTCCTTGCTGCATCACAAAACGATGCATCGCAGCAGGAAGAAACAGACGATCTGGAAACGACGGAAACAGAAGGTGAGTCTGAATCCCAGGAGGAAGATCCGGAAAACAGATTTGCCATTGATCCGACCACGGGTTATGCAGTGGATCCGGATACCGGGGAATTCCTTTATCCTGATTCCTACACCCCGGTCGATCCTACATCTTCCGATCTGGACGGACTTGTGGGGATTGAAAACGATCCTGATCAGGCAGTTGATCAGTCGGATCTTCCGGTAGATTACACGCCGCAGGAAAAGACGGCATCGGGATTTGGCTCAGACGGAGCCGGAGTTGGTGCAGGAGCAGCCATCGGAGGCAGTGGGATCAGCATTACTTACCCGTCAGACAGTCAGACAAATACATCGGGTACCACAGGACAGAAGGGTACCGCAAATAGCACAAATCTTGATTTTGGAGCCGGAGCAGATTTTTAAAACAAACCGGTTAGTCCATAAAAAAAACCGGCAGGCGACATGATGCGCTGCCAACGGCGGCTTTCGTTTCCCTCCTTTCGCGGAAGCCGCCGTATCCTGTTTTTACAGGTGGTAAAGAGAATCAGGAACGTGATATGGCAGTCCGGTATGAAAATACGAAGCCGGTAATTGTTGACGATTTACAGTGTAAAATCCGATATGAAAATAAGGAATTGTAAATGACTGATACAGAACGAAGGAGCAAAAGATGGGAAAATACAATCTGGCATACGCATTGATCATCGGAACCGGAAAAAGCGGTATTGCAGCCGGCGGTCTGATCATTGAAAAAGGATACGCGGTAACGTTATATGATGATAATACCGAGCTTGACCGCGATGAATGTGCAAAAAAGGTTTTGGCGAAAGCGGAAGAGATCCGGGCCGCAGAAAACAGCATGCCGGCAGGAACTGACGACAAAGAGCCGGCGCTGCAGCGGCCGATCGGAGAGAAGAGCTGCCGTGTGCTGACCGGTATCGACGCGCTGGAAAAAGAACTGGCGGAGGATTGTCATTATTCGGTTTGCGTCCTCAGCCCCGGCGTACCGACGGACGGCGCAGTTGCGGAAATGGTAAGGAATGCAGGGGTACCGGTGATCGGCGAGATCGAGCTCGCATTTTTGTTTGAAAAAGGGAAAGTACTGGCGATCACGGGTACGAATGGAAAAACAACCACAACCACATTGCTTGGGGAGATCATGCAGCGCCATCAAAACGACGTGCTTGTTGTGGGCAATATCGGAACGCCTTATACGGAGGAAGTCGTAAAAAGCAGAGAGACTTCGGTTACCGTTGCTGAGATCTCATCTTTCCAGCTGGAGACGACGGATACCTTTCATCCGATCGTATCAGCTATTCTGAATCTGACGCCGGATCATCTGAACCGACACCATACGATGGAAAACTATGTCCGGGCAAAACAGGATATCACGAAAGCGCAGACAAAAGACAATACCTGTGTATTGAACGCAGAAGATCCTTATACGGATTCGTTTTTGGAGCTTTGTCCGGCAAGCGTTGTATTGTTTTCGTCGGGAAAAGAGATTGCCGACGGTTTTTGGGAAAAAGACGGGGATATCTACCGCATGCGGCAGGGGCAGAAGGAACTTCTGATCCGTATGAAGGAGACGCATCTTCTTGGTAAGCATAACGCGGAAAACATCATGGCGGCCATTGCAATGGCAGATGCTGCCGGTGTACCGATGGAAACCATTCTGGCAGCAGTAAAGGATTTTCATGCCGTTGAACACAGGATCGAATATGTGAGGGAAACGGAAGGCGTTCAGTACTTTAATGATTCCAAGGGGACGAATCCGGATGCTGCGATCAAGGCGATCACGGCCATGGAACGTCCGACCTGGCTGATCGGTGGCGGGTATGATAAAGACAGTACCTATGATGAGTGGATCGAAAGCTTCGGAGGCAAGGTACGCGGACTGGTTCTTTTGGGACAGACCGCGGAAAAGATTGCCGAATGTGCAAAAAAGCATGGATTTACGGATCTGTATATGGTAGACTCCCTTGAGGATGCGGTTGCGCTGTGTCATGAGAAAGCGTCGGAAGGTGAGGCGGTTCTGTTGTCGCCGGCCTGCGCAAGCTGGGGCATGTTCAAGAATTTTGAAGAGCGCGGCAGAATATTCAAGGAATTGGTAAATAAGTTATAAAAGACCGGCAAAAAGCCGGAGGAGATCTTGTCAGTGGGAAGAAAGAACAGAAACAG
>JAEEKC010000334.1 GCA_016282215.1 Lachnospiraceae bacterium | reverse complement strand
GAAGTCTTCATTCATACATAATCTGAAGCTCGCCATAGACTCTTCCCTAGTTTCGGAGTGGCATGGTCCATTTCTTGGTCGCTTCAAAAGTGGATAGGTATAATGCTTTAAGAAGAGCCTGATCACTCGGAAAAACGCTTCTTTGACGATTCAGCTTGCGATAATAAAGTTATCCGTTTTATTGTGAATGTGGTATACTTGGAGTGCTGTATAACAAAGAGGCTGATTTAAACAGGCGAAGGAAGGAAAAAACTATGTCTGAGAAAAAAGAGAATACGAAGAGTAAGATCGATTTGATCCATGGCTCCTGCGCTGACCAGGTGGTCGATGCGGTGGTCAATGCAGCCAACGATGGTTTATGGGCCGGTGGCGGTATTTGCGGCGTGATATTCAGTAAAGCCGGCAGAACGGAACTTACGCAGGCGTGCAGGAAGTACAGTACGCCGCTTCATGATGGAGATGCAGTGATCACACCGGCGTTCCGGATGACAAATGCCAAGGCGATCATTCATGCTGTGGGACCGAATTTCGCGATAAAACCCACTGCTTTTGAAGAATTGTTCAAAGCATATTACAATTCGCTTGTTGTTTTGAAGGAGAATGCATATCACAGTATTTCCTTTCCGCTGATCAGTTCCGGAATATTTGGAGGATCATTGGAAAACCCGGTTGCGGAGTCGACAAAGCAATGCTTAAGGGCGTACAGCAAATTTGTTCAGGACTATCCTGACTACGAGTTTGATGTTAAGCTTTGCGCTTTTTCTTCAGCAGAGATGAAGGAAGCTGAGAAGGTGTTTAACGGTGTCAAAGGGGGTGTCAAAGGGGACGGTTCTTTTTGACAACCTTGGGGAGTCAGTTCCGGGGTGGATTTATGAAAACGATGTTTCAATGTAATTATACGGAATTGTATTTGTCTTTTAATGACTTTCATAAGGTGAAGGCAGGGGATATGCCGGAGTATGATGAATTCTGTCTTCTCGAATTAAAGGATGGACGTCATACCGCGGGAAAATGGCATCCAAACGATTACAGGAATAAAAAGAGCATATCCGGCGTATTCGGCCGGGGAGGCTTTGATACGATCGAAATCAGTGAAGTGTCGAGATGGCATTCGTTTGACCGCTACAACCTTGCGGAATGCCTGAAAGATGAATCGACGAAGAGGATCAATATCGGAGAATGGATCGAAGACAGTGATAAAAAAGCAGAGTTTGGCGGCTTTTACGCCACTGCTGCAGGCGATTTTCCGAAACATGAACAGTACTGTCTTTTGATCTTAAATGACGGCCGGCTGGCAGGCGGCAGATGGGATCAGTGGCGAGGCAAAAAAGGCGGCCAGTTTATTTTTGCTTCGGCCTTGTCCAGCTTCAGCATGAAAGAGGTATGGGCATGGACGCCGCTCAGTTCCGATGATATTTTTGAAAGAGAAGAAGAGCGGGAAAGGGAGAAAAAACGGGAAGAGGAATTGAACCGGAATCCTTCTGCCGATCCGGAGAAATTCAAATACGGAACGGATATCAATGTGTATTATAAAATGGCTCTGAAAAAGCTGCGCAGGGAATACCCGTGGGCAAAGCTTGCTCAAATGAGAAAGAAAACGCCCTATGTCATTGTGCCGCGTCACGGTCTGTATATTTTCGGTCAGGATAACGGAACCTTTGGGGATGAGAGAGTTATCAGAGAATGGACAGACGGGAGTACGGCCGATGAGTTTGTTGATTTTCTTTGCGAGTATACGAAAGATGCCGTAAAGGATTCTGATCCCGCAGAAAAATTCAAGCTTGGAATGGATATTGAAGTATATCTGGAACAGGCATATAAAAACGTGAAAAAGGATTATCACTGGCTGGATAAAAAAACAGCCGAAGAATACTGTCAGTTCGCGATTAAAAAGGTACGCGGCGACTGGGAATTCGTAAGAAAATACAAAGGAGATAAAAAGTATTACGTGTGCGATTGCGCTTCTGCGGAACGGTTTATTGAGATAGTTGAGCATGACTATCAGGAAGCGGCCATCCGGTCAAACCCCGTTGTGGATGAGTATAAGGTATCATTCGGAAGCATCGAGATCCATGGATGGTATCTGGAAAAGTATATTATTTATAAACTCAGGTCCGGCGATTATAAGGTAAGCGTTCAGGCCGGGGACCGGGTTACGGGCGGCAGCAGGGATTTTTTCATCACGCCGTACTGCTTTGAGGCGAAGTCTTATGAGGAATTCCTGGACCGGTATCTTGAGATCGTTCCGGCAAGATCCTTCGGACTTGGGAAAGACGAACTACTCCCCGACGAAAAGCTGAAGGGATTCCTGGGCTATTAGGTATCAAAGGGTTGTCAATGGGGACGGTTCTTTTTGACAACCTTTAGGTGCCGGGGGGCAGGTACCATAAACTTTGAAAAGATATATAATCATACGAAAGACTAACTATTAGAAGTCAAGCCTGAAACTTAAGATTTAGATCAAAACGCAGAAATGCGATTTGTATAGTGGCTGGGACTTATTTCCAGCAATCAGT
>JAEEKC010000333.1 GCA_016282215.1 Lachnospiraceae bacterium | reverse complement strand
CTGCAGCATTGTCTGCATTTAGAGTGTTCGCATTTTCTGTTTCCATAGTATGCTCCGTATAAAATACTCTAGTCCTTTAAGTATGTCTCCACCTGATACCGCGGCCTGTGTTTCACTTCCAGATAGATCTTTCCGATATACTGTCCCACCAGCCCGATGGCAAACAGCTGCAGACCGCCCAAAAACCAGATGGACAGGATCAAAGAAGTCCAGCCCTTGACCACGTGTCCGGTACCGTAAGATACCAGGGAATAGATGGCAGCCAGAATGCTGAGGAATACGATAAAGATCCCGAGCCCCGTTACAAAATCAATCGGCTTGATGGAAAAGGAAGTGATCCCGTTCCAGGCCAGGGCCAGCATTTTTTTCAGCGGATATTTCGACTCGCCTGCCAGCCGCTCTTTTCTCTCATAGTACACATAATCCGTCTGATAGCCCAGCATGGGCACGATACCGCGGATATAAAGATTGATCTCCTCGTATCTGGAAAACTCCTCCAGTGCGCGTTTGCTCATCAGCCGGTAGTCCGCATGGTTATAGACGGTCTTAACACCCAGCGCTGCCATCAGCTTATAAAAAGCCTGGGCCGTTGCGCGCTTAAACAGCGAATCTTTTTTCCGGTCGGACCGCACACCGTAAACAATATCGCAGCCTTCATGGAACTTATCGATCATATCCTCACAGACATCCGTATCGTCCTGCAGATCCGCATCGATGGAGATCATCATGTCGCAATCGTCCATAGCCTGCAGCATGCCGGCCGTCAGCGCAAACTGATGCCCCACATTGCCTGCCAGCTTCAGCCCCCGGACCTGATCATTTTCACCGTGAAAACCGCTGATCAGCTCCCATGTCTTATCCTTGCTGCCGTCATCCACATACAGGATATAGCTGTCCGAAGCCACTTTTCCCTTTTTGGCAAGGTGGGAAAGCACTGCAAGCAGCGCCTTCGTGGTGATGGGCAGCATTTCCTCTTCGTTATAACAGGGCACTACGATTGCCAGTCTGTCCATGGAATTATTCTTCCTCCCAGTTGTGATATACAGCCTGTACATCATCATCTTCATCAAGCAGGTCGAGGGTTCTGTTAAACTGCTTGATATCATTTTCATCCGTCAGCTTCACCATGGTCTGGGGGATCATTGTGATCTCTGCGCTCGCCATGGGAATGCCTTCTGCGCTCAGCGCATCATAAACTGCCTGAAAATCATCCGGCGCAGTCACGATCTCAAAGCTGTCATCCTCTTCCGCAAAATCCTCTGCGCCTGCATCGAGTGAGATCATCATCAGATCGTCCGCATCCTTATCGCACTCTTCCTTGTCAATGATGATCTGACCTTTTTTGTCAAACATAAAGGATACACAGCCGGGAGTTCCGACATTGCCCGATCCCTTGGTAAAAGCGCTCCTGACATTAGCCGCCGTACGGTTCTTATTATCCGTCAGCGCTTCTACGATCACGGCGATACCGGAAGGACCATAGCCTTCGTAGGTAACCTGTTCGTAATTGACATTTCCACCTTCGCCTGCAGCCTTCTTAATACCGCGCTCGATGGTATCGTTGGGCATGTTGTTGGCTTTTGCTTTTGCAATGACCGTTGCCAGCTTAAAATTGTTCGCCGGGTCCGGACCGCCTTCTTTTACCGCTACCGCGATCTCACGGCCGATGATGGTAAATACTTTACCCTTTGCTGCATCGTTTTTCTCTTTTTTGTGTTTGATGTTTGAAAATTTTGAATGTCCTGACATAACTCCTCCTGAAAATAAATATATATACTACGGATAAACGCAGATCTTTTCCGATCACATCAATCCGCTATGCACATCCTGATCCCCTGCTCTAATCAAAGTCCCCGTCGCCGGATTTGGTCACCTCTACTTCCCGGATCACCCTGCCGGCAATGGAAAGGCTCTTGAAATGATACCCTCCGTAGTCCATTTCTATGATCTCGTCCTCTTCCGGGATATGGCCGGCATTTGCCGTCATCAGACCGTTCAGCGTCTCGATCTCTTCGATCTCAAACGTAATGCCGAGGCGTTTGCCCAGCTCATCGAGGGGCGTCAGTCCGTCGATCTCGTAGCGGTCCTGACCTTTTTCCGTGATCTGGTCCTCATCCTCATCATATTCATCGAGGATCTCGCCGACGATCTCCTCCAGGATATCCTCCATGGCCACCAGGCCTGCCGTCTGCCCGTATTCATCGATGACCATGACCAGATGGGTTTTGGTCTTTTGCATGGCCTCGAAGAGATTGGACAGCTTCCTTGTCTCCGGTATGAAACGCACTTCCCGGATCAGTCCCGGCGCACTGCGGACGGACTTTTTATCATTTCTACCGGCGGAAAGAAGCCTGCAGGCATCCTTGAAATGCACCAGCCCGATGATATGGTCAAGGTCTCCGACATAAACCGGAAACCTGGTGTTATGGCTTTGCAGCATAAAATCATAAGCCGCCTTTAATGACATATCCGCATCCAGCGCCACGATCTCGCTTCTGTGCGTCATGATATCCGATGCACACTTATCGGAAAAGGCAAAGATGTTATGGATCATCTCCGCTTCGTTTTCTAACAGGACGCCTTGCTCAGACCCCTCATCCACCATGGAAATGATCTCTTCCTCGGATTGCGCCTTTGATTTTTTCCCCTTAAACACAGTTTTGTTCCTTTAAATATTTCTTTAATATATGTGGTTTTTTCGCATACATTGGAAATTATACCATCTATTGTGCCTTCCGTCAACGGCAATACCAAGTGTTGCTATCTCAGGGTTGTCAAAAGGGACGGTTCTTTTTGACACCCGAAAGTATCAAACAAAACCGTCCCGACAAAACCACATTCAGCACTTTTATTCCCGCAAGCAATGAGTAAAATGATCCTGCTCGCATGAATCACAAATTATGAATTCGACTCTTTTACAAAAGCTTCCATTGCCGCCAGTGCCTTTCCGCTGTCGATCAGCTCAGCAGCCATTTCCACGCCTTCTTCCAGGCTCGCTGCCTTATCTGCGATATAAAGCGCCGCGCCTGCATTCATCAGGACTGTGCTCCGCTTCGGCCCGCGGTCGGTTCCGTTTAAGATATTGCGGGTGATCTCAGCGTTTTCCGCCGGTGTTCCGCCCATCAGATCCTCTTTTTTGCACCTCTCAAAGCCGAATTCTTCCGGTGTGATCTCGTAGGTGGTATATCTGCCGTTGGAAAACTCGCAGATCGCGGTCTCGCCCACTGCTGAAATCTCGTCCAGTTTTTCCCTGCCGTAAACCACCATGCCCTTCTTTACGCCCAGCGCATAAAGCACGCGCGCCAGCGGTGCGATCAGGTATTCATCATAGACGCCAAGAAGCTGCCTTTCAGGGCAGGCCGGATTGGTCAGCGGTCCCAGG